>NZ_JAPVZL010000007.1:0-100955 GCF_041432365.1 Streptococcus sp. 20925_1_69 | reverse complement strand
CTAAAATTTTTGTAGCAAAAAAGGAGATCATTTAATCTCCTCATAAAAGTAGCTATTTTATCTAAATCTTCAAGAATCGGCGCATGGAAATTCCTGATCCCAGTGAACCAATGAAAATTCCAATCACAAATAATAGGGCAATCATCAGAGGAGTAAATACCTCTGGCGCGATCATAGACAGATTTTGTCCGACCAATGACTTATTGACAGATTGGTAAACCATTCGATAAACAATAAAGACCAACACTGATGGCGCAGTTGCTCCAAGCAAACCAATGAAGGCACCTTCAAGTAAGAACGGTCCACGGATATAACTGTTCTTAGCACCAACCAAGCGCATGATTTGAATTTCGCGACTGCGAGAAATAATGGTAATACGAATGGTATTTGAAATCAAGAAAACTGCAATGAAAATCAAAAGTCCTGCAATAACTAATCCCCAAACACGGATAAATGATGCTAGTTGGAATAGGCGTTCTGTATTGGCACCACCATCCTGAACCTCAGACACACCTTCAATTTTTTTAGCATCTTCAGCCACAGTTTTTACATCACTTGGCGTATTTGTATCAACGATATAGGCATCATAGAGGGGATTGGCATCTCCTTCAAAAATTTTCCAGTTATCACCCATTGTCTCGGTTAATTTTTCATATTGTTCTTCTTTACTTGAAAAAGTAACACTCTTAACAGTAGACATCCCCTTCAAAGCATTGTATACCTTGTGGTAGTCATTATTTGTAACAGTTTGACCTTCTTTTTCAATGGTCTCGCTATTATCAGCTACATCCTTGCGAATATAAACCATCACTCGAACATTATTTTCAATATCTGTAGCTAGTTTCGCTGTATTGAAAATAACAGAAGCAAATATGGCAACCAAGGTCAAAGTTATCATGACTGAGCTGACAGCAGCCACTGTCATCCAACCATTTCGTTTCAAACTTTTTAGGGATTCAAATAAATGGCGAAAAAATCTACTAATCATCGTATCCATACTCTCCTTTTGATTCGTCACGAACAACACGGCCATTTTCAATGGCAATGACACGGTGGCGCAAGGTATTTACAATCTGGCTATTATGAGTCGCCATCAAAATAGTTGTCCCTTGTAGGTTAATTCGTTCCAAGAGATTCATAATTTCCCATGAATTATCCGGGTCCAGGTTTCCTGTTGGTTCATCGGCTATCAGTACTTTGGGATTATTTACAATAGCACGCGCAATCGCAATCCGCTGTTGCTCCCCACCTGAGAGCTCATTTGGAAAAGAACGAACCTTGTGCTTCAACCCAACCAAGTCCAAAACTTCCATCACCCGTTTTTTGATATTACGGCGATTTTCCCCGATTACTTCCATAGCATAAGCAATATTTTCATAGACAGTTTTCTTTGGCAAGAGTTTATAATCCTGGAAGACAACCCCAACACTACGACGTAGAAGTGGGACATCTTTCTTTTTAATCTTAACCAGATTAAAACCAGCAACTGATAGGCTTCCTTTATCGATTTTTACTTCACGATATAGAGAACGAATGAAGGTTGACTTCCCTGCTCCTGAAGGTCCTACAATGTAAGCAAATTCTCCTGGTTGAACGCTGACCGAAACACCGCGTAGGGCAGTCGTTCCGTTGTCGTATTTTTTGACGACATCTCTCATTTCAATAATTGACATGTGAGTTCCTTTCTATCTTAGCTGATTCGCCACTTGAGATAAGCATCGATAAAACCATCTAGGTCTCCGTCCATAACCTTATCTACCTGAGCAACTTCAAAGCTAGTTCGATGATCTTTTACCATAGTATATGGCGTGAAAACATAAGAACGAATTTGGCTTCCCCATGTGATTTCCTTTTTCTCACCCTTAAGGGAATCAACTTCCGCAGCTTTCTTTTCTTGCTCCATTTGATAGAGCTTAGCCTGCAACATCTTCATAGCTCGATCTCTATTTCCATACTGGGTACGATCAACCGTTGATTGGACAACAATTCCAGTTGGAATGTGTGTCAAACGCACCCCTGTTGAAACCTTGTTAACGTTTTGTCCACCGGCACCACCTGAACGGAAGGTATCCATCTTGATATCATCTTCACGGATTTCCACTTCAATGGTATCATCCAACTCTGGCATCACTTCTACAGATGTGAAAGAGGTATGGCGACGTTTGGCAGAGTCAAATGGTGAGATTCGAACCAAGCGATGAACACCCATTTCTGACTTAAGAAGACCATAGGCATTAGGCCCTTCAAATGATAAGGTTACTGACTTGATACCAGCTTCGTCTCCTGCTTGGTAATCCAAGACTTCGACTTTAAAGCCTTTGGCATTTCCATAGCGAGTATACATACGAAGCAACATATCACCCCAGTCTTGAGCCTCTGTACCACCAGAACCTGGATGAATTTCCAAAATCGCATTATTGTGGTCATAAGGTTCTGACAAGAGAAGGGTCATCTCATAGCTGGTCATCATCTTATCAAGTTCGGCTAACTGCGTTACCAGTTCTTCATGCACTGACTCGTCTTCAGCTAAAAAGTCCAATAAAATTTCGACTTCATCCTGCAACTCTTCCATCTTATGGAAGGTATTGTAAGTGTTTTTTAATTCATTTAATTCTTGCGACGTTTTTTGGGCCGCGATATTATCGTTCCAAAAATCAGGTTCTGTCATCTTGTTTTCCAAGATAGCAATCTCTTCCTCTAGACCTTCTAGGTCAAAGAGACCCCCTGAAAGAAGCTAATTTTTCACGATTTGCGTCAATTTTCTGACGAATTACTGAAATGTCCATAAATACTCCTTTTTTACATCATTTCATTATAGCATATTTTATCATTTCTTTCCATCTTTTGCTCTAATCCCTTATTACACGTAAAAAGAAGCCTTTCGGCTTCCCTCCTTACAAGACTTTTGCTGAAGTACGAGTAATTTCTTCTACTTGAATATTCTCTGATTCAAATTTTTCTTTCAAAGCTGGTAAATCAATTGATCCATCGATTTGAACTTCGATGATCACCTTACCATCCTTACGCGGAATATTGACTGTATGAGAGATATTCAAATTTTCTTCTGCAATCAAAGAAACAATCTTTCCGAGGACACCGACTTCATCTTCTGTAACAAAGCGCACACGAATACCTTCTTCTCCATAGCCAGCAATTTCAAGAAAGGCTTGGAAAACGTCACGGTCAGTAATAACACCATAGACTTGATGGTTATCTACTACAGGAAGAATACCAATCTTATTTTTCAACATCAGATAAGTTGCATCCTCTAGACTCGCATAGCCTGAAACAGTGACAACATCGCGAATCATCACATCTTTTACTTTTGTCTTATTTAGAAGATAATTCATCTCATAGATAGAAAGACTGGTTGCTTTTGATGGACTTGCTTGCGCAATGGTACCCTCAGTTACCAAACCAACTAATTGATCATTTTCGATAACAGGCAAGCGGTGCAATCCTTGCTCTCTCATTAAATCTGCTGCATGAGATACTGTTGTATCTGGACTAATATAAACTACCTTGCGGGTCATAAAATCTTTAACTGCCATGAGACTTCTCCTTTTCTATTCTTATCCCTATTATACAATCTTTTTGCAAATCTATCAAACGCTTACATTTCTTTTTCAAAATTCAGAAAAGTATGAATAAGCTAGCAAAAAGAGCTCTAAATCGAGCTCTATGAATGAAGGTAAGATACCTTTCATTCGATTTTTTAATTATTAGAAATTAACCTTTCAATGTAGATGCAGATTTGTTTGCAATCTATATCTGCCGACTAAAAAGGTCGCCCAGATCATAATGATGATTGCTTCGCAATCTCCATCTGCCGACTAAAACAATCCACTGGATTTGATGATTGCTTCGCAATCTCTATTCACCGACTAAAAAGGTCCCCCGGACTATAATGATGATTACTTCGTAATCTTCATCTGCCGACTAAAACAATCCACTGGATTGTTTTAGCCACCTAGATATGCTTTTCTGACTTCTTCTGATGAAGCGAGTTCTTTTCCTGTTCCTGATAGAACGATTTTCCCTGTTTCCAGTACATAGCCTCGGTCAGAGATTGCGAGTGCTTTATTGGCATTTTGTTCAATCAAGAGGACGGTTGTCCCTTGTTTCTGGATATCTTGAATGATATCAAAAATTTCTTGGATAAAGATTGGGGCAAGTCCCATTGATGGTTCATCTAAAAGAAGAAGTTTTGGTGTTGACATGAGGGCGCGTCCCATGGCAAGCATTTGCTGTTCCCCTCCTGAAAGAGTGGCTGCATCTTGGTTCTTCCGTTCTTCAAGACGAGGGAAGCGTGAGAAAACCTTCTTCAAGTTAGCTTGATTTTCTTCACGATTTTTCTTTAAGAAAGCTCCCATTTCAAGATTTTCCATAACAGTCAAGCCAGGAAAGACATGGCGTCCTTCTGGAACTTGTGAAAGCCCACCTGCCACGATTTTTTGAGCTGGCATTTTTTGGATTTCTTGACCTAAAAATTCAATCTTTCCAGAACTTGGTCGAACCAAACCAGACAAGGTACGGAGAATAGTTGTCTTACCTGCACCATTGGCACCGATAAGGGAAACAACTTCTCCTTCATTCACTTCAAAGCTTACATCACGGACTGCCTGGATCATGCCGTAATGCACAGAAAGATTATCAACTTTTAACATAGACATTAGGCTTCACCTCCTAGATAAGCTTCGATAACGCGTTTATTGGTCTTAATTTCGTCCGGAGTTCCCTGAGCAATCAAACGACCGTATTCAAGTACGTAGATGCGTTCTGTAACTTCCATAACCAGATTCATATCGTGTTCAATCAGCATGATTGTAATCTTAAATTCATCTTTAATACGACGAATTAACTCAGTCAATTCTGCTGTTTCCTGCGGGTTCATACCTGCTGCTGGTTCATCTAAAAAGAGAATTTTAGGTTCCGTAGCGAGGGCACGAACAATTTCCAAACGACGTTGTTGTCCGTAGGCAAGATTTTTAGCAAGAGTCTCTGCATCACCATCCAAATCAAAGATTTTCAGCAATTCCAAAGCTTTAGCTTTTAATTCTTTTTCACTCTTGTAAAAAGCTGGTAAGCGTAAGAAACTAGCAAAAACATGTTGTTTGTGATGGTTGCCAAAAGCAATCAAAACATTGTCCAAAACTGTTAAATCTTTAAAGAGACGGATATTTTGGAAAGTACGTCCAAGTCCCAAAGAGGCAATCTTATAAGGTGACTTCCCATTCAAAAGGTGACCATCTAAGGTAACGGTTCCCTCACTTGGTTCATAAACACCGGTCAAAAGATTGAAAAGAGTTGTTTTACCAGCTCCGTTTGGACCGATTAGCCCAACCAATTCCCCTTCGTTTAATTCAAGAGTCACATCTCCAACAGCTGTTAGACCGCCAAAATGTTTGGTTAACTGTTTTACTTCAAGTAATGCCATTAGTTTTGTTCCTCCTTCTTAGATTTTTTAAAGAAACGTGATAGGCTCAATTCCCATGTTCCAAGAAGTCCACCTGGTCTGAAAATCATTACCAATACCAAGGCCAAAGCGTAAATAATCATACGCACGCTGGCAACATCTTGGAGAAGCATATTCAAAATTCCCAGAACAATAGCTGAAACAATCGCACCTGTAATTGAACCAAGTCCACCAAATACAACAATGATCAATACGTTGATTGAGTTGATGAAAGTGTAATCTTTCGGTACAACTGAACCGATAAATCCTGCCTGAAGTGACCCTGCAATACTTGCAGTAATAGCACCAAAGACAAAGGCGATGATTTTCATTTTAGTCGTATTAACCCCAACTGACTCAGCAGCGATTTCATCCTCACGAACAGAGAGGGTTGAACGACCAATTGGACTACGCAAGAAGTTCAAGGTTGCAATGGTTGTAATCACGACAAAGAAGTATACCATTTGCCAAGTTGTAAAGTTAGGAATTCCCAAGATACCTGCCGCACCATTTGTAAGGCTTCCGCCATTGATGATAAAGATACGGATAATTTCAGAAACACCTAGAGTTGCTACTGCAAGATAGTCCCCCTTCAAACGTAAGGTTGGAATTCCGACAAGCAAGGCAACTGCCCCTGAAAGCAAAGCACCTATCAGCATGGCTCCAAAGAAGGCACCGTAGGTTGGTGATTTAGAACCAATAATAGCAGCGGCATAAGCACCAATCGCCATGAAACCAGCATGCCCAAGTGAAAATTGTCCTGAAAAACCAACGATTAAGTTGAGACCAACAGCCAGAATAATATTAATTCCAATTTGTTGTAAAATCTGTACATAGAATAGATTGAGTACTCCGACTGAGACCAGTACACTAATCAAGCCATAACCAGCTAACAAAAGGAGTAACCATAGAATATTAACTTTTAAATTTTCCTTCATCGTTTACACCTTCTCTTTCACATTCTTACCAAGGATACCAGCTGGGCGGACAATCAAGATCAACAACAAGATTCCATAAACAATGGCATCACGGAAGTCTGACATCCCAAAGGCTGTCGCAAAGGTTTCCAATAGACCAATTACAAAACCACCAAGTGCCGCACCAGGAATGATTCCGATACCACCAAGTACAGCGGCAACGAAAGACTTAAGACCTGGCGTAACCCCCATCAAAGGTTCAAGAGAGTTATAATAAAGGGCAATCAGAACACCAGCCGCACCCGCAAGAGCAGAACCCAATGCGAAGGTAAAGCTGATAGTACGGTTTACATTGATCCCCATCAATTGCGCCGCATCGCTATCTACGGATACTGCACGCATGGCTTTCCCCATCTTAGTTTTTTGGACAATGACTTGTAACAAAATCATCAAAATCAAGGAAATGGCCAAAATCATTAACTGCACGTTTGTTAGGCTAACTGGTCCCAAATCATAGCGAACTGTTTGAATCGCTTGAGGGAAGGCACGGGTATTGGCACCAACCAGATAGACCATTCCATACTCAAGTAGGAAAGAAACCCCAATAGCTGTAATCAAAACAGCAATACGAGTAGAGTGACGCAAAGGTCGGTAAGCAAGGAACTCAATCACGACACCAAGAATGGCTGTCGCAAGCATAGCTACAATAAGCGCTACGAAGAAATTCATTTGGAAAGAATTAATCAAGAAATAACCAATAAAGGCTCCCATCATATAAATATCACCGTGGGCGAAGTTGATGAGCTTGATAATTCCGTAAACCATGGTATATCCTAGGGCTAACAGCGCATAAACACTACCTAGAATCAAACCATTTACTAGTTGTTGGAGCATAAAATTCACTCTTTCTATTTATAATTTTGAGGGTTTTCCCTCATTTTTTTGATAAGTTCTTAAACATCGAAACAGGGAGTGAGTCAGAGGCTCATTCCCTATTTCAACATTTTTCTATTATGGTTTTACAACTTCAGCTGCTTCAACCTTACCATTGTTCATGGTCATCATGTAAGCAGTTTTAACTGTGTTGTGGTCCGCATCGAAGCTTGTTTGACCAGTTACACCTTCAAAGTCTTTTGTTTTAGCAAGGTTATCCTTGATTTCACCTGAGTTTTTAGCACCTTTTGCTGCATTTGCTACAAGGTGAACTGAGTCATAAGCCAAGGCTGCAAATGTTGAAGGCTCTTCATTGTACTTAGCACGGTATGCGTCAAGGAAGGCTTTTGCTTTAGCTGAAACTTCTACAGTAGTTGAGAAGCCTGAGATAAAGTAGATGTTTGATGCTTTTTCAGCAGTTGCTTGTTGTACAAACTCTTCACCGTTAAATCCATCACCACCAACGATTGGTTTGTCAATTCCCATGCCACGCGCTTGGTTTACAATTTTACCAGCTTCAGTGTAGTAACCAGGGACGATGATAGCATCAAAGTCTTTCCCTTTCATTTTTGTAAGGGCTGCTTGGAAGTCTGTGTCACCTGCTACGAAAGTTTCATCTGCAACGATTTCACCTTTGTAAGCTTCACGGAAGGCTTTGGCAATACCTTTAGCATAGTCGCTGGCATTGTCAGTGTAAAGAACAACTTTCTTAGCTTGCAATTTTTCCGAAACATAGTTTGAGATAATTTTTCCTTGGAAGCTATCTTGGAAAGTTCCGATAAAGAGGTAATCTTGACCTTTAGTCAATCCATCTTGAGTCGCACTTGGCGAAATCAATGGAACACCTGCTTTTGTAGCGTTAGCCACCGCAGCTGCAGTCGCACCAGATGTTGCAGGTCCTACGATTGCTGATACTTTAGATTGAGTTACAAGGTTAGTTGTTACTGAAGCTGCCTCTGCTGTTTCAGACTTGTTATCTTTATCGACTACTTCGATTTGTTTTCCATCGATACCACCTGCCGCATTGATTTCATCAACGGCAAGTTGGGCACCTTTTTGTTCAGATGTTCCGTAGGCTGCTACGGCACCAGTTTCCTCGAAGTTAAATCCGATTTTGATTGTCTTTTCATCCACTGAGTTACCAGCAGCGTTTGACGCTCCGGACTTCACTTCTCCACAGGCTGCAAGAAGTGCTACACTTGCAAGCGCTACAAACGATAGGGCAAATTTTTTCTTCATCTTTTTTGTCTCCTTATTTCTTAAATAAATAGCATGTTAAGAATATACCGAATTATCAGAAAATTGTCAACACTTTTCTTGAACTTTTTCGATGATAACGTTTTCCTCTCGATAAAGATTGCCCACAAAGGGTGTTTCCAACTCTTGGATATGACAAACTCTAACTTTTTTAATAAATTTTTCCTTGCTCAAGTGCCCAATCAATTGCTCCACTTCTTGAGTTGGAACATAGAGTTGTAAGTAACGATGTTTCTTGGAATGATAAGTAATATCTCCATAATCCTGCAATTTTTTGGCATCACGATTATAGTAAAGATAGATAATCAAGCCAGATCGATTGACTTTTTCAAACATGATAAATCCTCTTTCTAAGAAATCTCTCCCTATTATACCAAAAAAAGCAAACCCAGTCGAGTTTGCCTTCTTTAATCATTAGTTCAATGAATTGTTGGCCATGATTTCATCAATGAAGCCATATTCAAGTGTTTCTTGAGCGCTCATCCAATTATCGCGTTCTGCATCTGCGTGAACTTTTTCGATTGACTGACCTGAATTTTCAGCCAAGATTTTTTCCAAGGTGTTACGAGTTTTAAGCAAGTGTTCTGCAGCAATCGCCATATCGGTTTGTTGAGTACCACCACCTGTACCACCCATTGGTTGGTGGATCATGTATTCAGCATTTGGAAGCATGAAACGTTTGCCTTTGGCTCCACTTGATGCGATAACTGTTCCCATAGATGCAGCCATTCCCATAACGATGGTTTGGACATCTGCCTTGATAAAGTTCATGGTATCAACGATTGCCAAACCAGCTGAAACGGAACCCCCTGGTGTATTGACATAAAGGTAAATATCTTTTGTACTATCTTGGGCATCCAAGAAAAGCAATTGGGCAATAACAGAATTAGCCATATTGTCTTCAACTGGACCTGTCAGCATAATGATGCGGTCTTTTAGAAGACGTGAGTAAATATCGTAAGAACGTTCTCCACGGCTTGTTTGTTCAATAACTACAGGAATCATTCATTTCTCCTTTTGAGTTTTATTTTTGTTTGTCAAATGACTGAAGATAAGACTATTATAATATCTTGGTCAAAAAAGGTCAAATTTTTGCTCTGTTTTCATTACACAGAAACAAAAATTCAACCTCCTTTCGTGACTGGAAATTCTTTTTCAAGTCATTCTTCTTTTCGATCTTATTTTGTACCGAACAAGCGGTCTCCAGCATCTCCAAGACCTGGAACGATATAACCGTGTTCGTTCAAGCGGTCGTCCAAGGCTGCTGTAAAGATTTCTACATCTGGATGAGCTTCTTGAAGAGCTTTTACACCTTCTGGAGCAGATACAAGGCAGACAAATTTGATATTTGATGCGCCACGTTTTTTAAGCGAGTCAACAGCTAAGATTGCTGAACCACCTGTTGCCAACATTGGGTCTACTACAAAAATTTGGCGTTGGTCAATATCTTCAGGCAATTTTACCAAGTACTCAACTGGTTGAAGTGTTTCTTCATCACGGTACATACCGATGTGACCAACTTTAGCAGCTGGAACCAAGCTCAAGAGACCATCAACCATCCCGATACCTGCACGCAAGATTGGAACGATAGCCAATTTCTTACCTGTCAATTGTTTTTGAACTGTTTTTGTGATTGGTGTTTCGATTTCCACATCTTCTAGTGGAAGATCACGAAGTACTTCATACCCCATCAACATTGCAATCTCATCTACTAGCTCACGAAAAGCTTTTGTAGAAGTATCTGTACGACGCAAGATTGACAATTTGTGTTGAATCAGTGGATGATTAATAACTTCAATTTTTCCCATTTTTGGAATTCCTTCTTTCAATTTATTTTTCTTATTATACCAAAAAAAGGTTTAAAAATCTTTCTATACCATTTATTTTAGATAATTTTTACATTAAATCAGCCTCTTTAAGAGCTGCCTGTACTGTCTCAAGTGGTAAATGAGTCAATTCTGTTCCCTTTTCCTGATAAAGGTATTGGGCATAGTCGTCCATTCGGTACTGATTAATATAAACCACGCGCTTGCAACCGACCTGAAGCAATTGTTTGGTGCAATTCAGACAAGGAAAATGGGTCACATAGGCTGTAAAGCCTTTAGGAACACCACGTTCTGCACCTTGAAGGATTGCATTGACCTCGGCATGAAGGGTGCGAACACAGTGGCCTTCAATGACCAGACATTCGTGATCAATACAATGCTCGGTACCTGACACCGAACCATTGTAACCCGTGGAAATAACCTTATTATCCTTTACCAGAATCGCGCCTACTTTGGCACGCTTACAAGTGGAACGATTGGCAATTAGTAGGGCTTGAGCTGCAAAATACTCATCCCAGGCTAATCTGTTTTCAGTCATATCTTTTCTCCTTTTTCTCTATTTTTTAAAAAATGGTAAGCGTAAATCCGCAATCTTTTCAGCAGGTACCTTCATGCCATCCTTAATCCATTTTAGAAGGACAGAGACGATAGCCGAGCTCCAAAAGGAATGAAGATAAGAGCTGACACCTTTTGATTTTCCATGGTATTTTTCCAGAAACTCCTGCATGGCTTGGACAAAGATTTTTTCCAGATGGTAATCCAAGGCCAACTGAATCACTCTGGCTTCCTTTCTTGCTTCTCGGAAAAGGTGAACCCAGACCAGATAAAGGTCTGTCTTTAAATCATAATGATGCAACTGTTCCATAATATTGTGGACAGTTCGTTTAAAGACGCTCTCTAAAATTTCCTCTTTGGAATCATAATTGCGGTAAAAGGCCGCACGTGAAACGCCTGCACGTTTAACCAATTCAGAAATGCTAATCTTGGTCAAGTCCTTTTTTTCCAAGAGCTGCAAGAGGGCTGTTTCGATGGCTTCTCTAGTTAATAAATTGGATTCTTGGTTTGATTTTCTGAGATTTTCAAGAGACTTTTCAGAGATTCTACGTTCAGACATAACATTTTCTTTCTACTTGTCACAACAGACGGAGGAGGCTTTTGTTTCAAGGGTTTTCATGATATAATTGTAAAAAAAGACAGAACCTTTGTCAATGTATAACTGACAAAGATGGAGAATTTCTATGACTTGGAAGATTATTGCTGACTCTGGTTGTGATTATCGTCAGCTGGAGACACCAGCAATTGATACAACCTTTGTAAGTGTCCCCTTAACCATTCAAGTAGCTGATCAGGTCTTTGTTGATGATGCCAGTCTTGACATTGATCAAATGATGGAAACCATGTATGCAACTGCAGAAGCTTCAAAATCAGCTTGTCCAAGCCCAGATGATTATTTGCGAGCATTTGAAGGAGCCAAAAACATTTTCCTAGTAACCATCACTGGTACTCTTTCTGGCAGCCACAATAGTGCTCAACTGGCTAAGAATATTTATCTGGAAGACCATCCTGACACTAAGATTCATGTGATTGATAGTTTGTCTGCTGGTGGTGAGGTTGACTTGCTCGTAGAAAAATTAAATGACTTGATTGACCAGGGCTTATCTTTTGAAGAAGTGGTTGAAGCTATCACTGCCTATCAAGAAAAAACCAAGCTGCTCTTTGTTCTAGCCAAAGTCGATAACTTGGTAAAAAACGGCCGTTTGAGCAAGCTTATCGGTACAGTCGTTGGGCTTCTCAACATCCGTATGGTCGGAGAAGCTAGTGAAACTGGAACTCTCGAATTGCTACAAAAAGCAAGAGGAGCAAAGAAATCGATTCAGGCAGCCTATGAAGAGTTAGTGAAAGCAGGATATGCTGGTGGTCGTATTGTCATGGCTCAACGCAATAACGAGAAATGTTGCCAACAGCTTTCAGAGCGAATCCGTGAAAATTTCCCACAGGCGGATATTAAAATTCTCCCAACATCTGGTCTCTGCAGTTTTTATGCAGAAGATGGTGGTTTGCTGATGGGATATGAAATTGATTAATTGCATTCTTGACAAGAGGTGATCATCATCTCTTGTTTTTTGTGGTACAATAGAGCTATGAAACATTTTGATACTATTGTCATCGGTGGAGGTCCTGCTGGCATGATGGCTACGATTTCCAGTAGCTTTTATGGTCAGAAAACCCTCCTCATCGAAAAAAATCGGAAACTTGGAAAAAAATTAGCTGGGACTGGTGGGGGACGTTGCAATGTAACCAACAACGGAACTCTAGATGACCTACTAGCTGGAATCCCTGGGAACGGACGCTTTCTTTATAGTGTCTTCTCCCAGTTTGATAACCATGATATCATTAACTTTTTTACGGAAAATGGGGTTAAACTTAAGGTCGAGGACCACGGACGCGTCTTTCCTGCTACTGACAAGTCTCGGACAATTATAGAGGCCTTGGAAAAGAAAATCACTGAGCTAGGCGGCCAAGTTGCTACTCAAACCGAGATTGTTTCGGTTAAAAAGGTAGATGACCAATTTGTCCTTAAGTCCGTAGACCAAAGCTTCACTTGTGAGAAACTCATTGTCACAACTGGTGGGAAATCCTATCCTTCCACTGGCTCGACTGGTTTTGGCCACGAGATTGCTCGTCATTTCAAGCATACCATTACCGAGCTTGAGGCTGCTGAAAGTCCTTTGTTGACAGATTTTCCACACAAGGCCTTGCAAGGAATTTCATTGGACGATGTGACCCTAAGCTATGGTAAGCATGTTATCACTCACGATTTGCTCTTTACCCACTTTGGTTTGTCAGGCCCTGCTGCCCTGCGTATGTCCAGCTTTGTCAAGGGTGGGGAGGTTCTCTCGCTAGATGTTTTACCTCAACTTTCTGAGAAGGACTTGGCTACATTTCTAGAAGAAAATCGGGAAAAATCCTTGAAAAATGCTTTAAGAACCTTGTTGCCAGAACGCTTGGCAGAATTTTTTGCGCAAGGATATCCAGAAAAAGTCAAACAGTTGACTGAAAAGGAACGAGAACAACTTCTCCAGTCCATCAAGGAACTTAAAATTCCTGTAACTGGTAAAATGTCTCTTGCCAAATCCTTTGTTACTAAGGGTGGCGTCAGTCTCAAGGAAATTAATCCTAAAACCCTGGAAAGTAAGCTGGTACCTGGCCTCCACTTTGCTGGTGAGGTACTGGATATCAACGCCCACACGGGTGGTTTTAACATCACTTCTGCCCTCTGCACTGGCTGGGTGGCGGGATCAAATCCAAACTAAATCTAAATTATTCAATGGCTAAATCAGCCCCAAAAGAAAGGAAGTCCTTTGGAACATATTATCTTGTTAAGGGGAGTTACTCCTAATGGAAAAAATGCTGTCCCTAAAATGTCTTATCTAGTAGATATCTTGACAGAAGCTGGTTTTCAACACGTTCGAACCTATATTCAAAGTGGGAATATCATTCTTGAAAGTGACTTAGATATAGAAAAAATACGAGAACGTGTTCATACTCTAATAAATGAAAATATTGGTGCTGACTTAAAAATGGTAATCAAGAACAAAAGTGATTTTAAAAAAATTGTCCAAGAAAACCCTTTTGGAGAACACTATCTTTATGACCGTGTACACGTGATTTTTTATCAAGAAGCTATTCAAAGTCTCCCTTTAGAAAAATTGAAAATTGATTACGGTGAAGAAGAAATTTGTATCGGTAACCATTGTCTTTACCTCTATCTCCCTAGAACTGCAAAACAAAAGAAACTCCATACCAACTATCTTGAAAAGCTTTTTAATGTAGATTTGACCATGCGAAAACTAAATGTAGTAGAAAAATTATTAAGCAAGTAGTGCTTGAATTTAGTAAAAATCGGAATAATACTCCTCCGATTTTATTTTGTCTGAGTTTGGACATAGTGAGCAATGACATCTGACGTGTACTGGGCTGTTCCAGATCCAAATTTGTCAATGTTTTCCTTAAATTCTGGGTTGTAGACGTAGCCTTTACCGATATGACCGAATACCTCAATAGAGCAGTCAAATCCATAAGTACGAATAGCTTGCAAGAGTTTGGCTGCTTCTTCTTGATTTTCGGTTGCTGTTACAGGTAGACCAGCTTGAAGATTTTGTGACAAGGCTCGAAAGACTTGATTGAAAGCAGCCGTAGCTTCGTCTTCGTGACCTTTTTGGCGCTCCAGCGCTTGGTCCATGACTTCTTGTCCATATTTCTCTACCGCCTCTTGGTGGTATTTTTGATGGTCTTGGTAGTTAAATCCAGCAAATTTCTCTTGAATGCTCATTTCTCTTTCTCCTTTTTGTTCTTGAATGGTTTTTTGCAAGGTTGAAATCAAGGTATCCAGATGTTCCCTCTCTCGAGTCAAATAGTCCAACTGCCTGGTCAAATGAGGCAATAAGTCTGATCTATCTTCCTTTAATAGCTCTGCTATTTTTTCTAAAGAAAAGCCTAGATATTTATAGTAAAGAATGACCTGAAGGCGTTCCAAATCCTTCTGACTGTAGGTTCGATAGCCATTTTCCGACTTTAAAGGAACCAAAAGTCCTATCTTATCGTAGTGGTGTAGGGTCTTGACAGAGACGCCCGAAAGCTGCGCAGCTTCTTTTATATGGTACATGATTTCCTCCTTACATTGATAGTATAACCCCTCCCCTTAGGTCAGAGTCAAGCGTTTTTGTGAATTTTTTTTACTTTATCATAACATGAAAATGGTTTTCTTGACAGACCTTAGAAAACATGATAGGATAGTCAAGTCTATCAATCAAAAGAAACGCTCATCTTGAGTACTTATGAGGCTATTTGCCAAGGGCAGTAGCTTTTTCTTTTGGAACACTAATTTTAGGAGTTTAACTATGTCTGAAAAATCGCAATGGGGTTCTAAACTGGGCTTTATCCTAGCATCTGCTGGTTCAGCCATCGGCCTTGGTGCCGTTTGGAAATTCCCTTATATGACTGCTGCTAACGGTGGAGGAGGCTTTTTACTGGTCTTTCTCATTTCCACTATTCTAATCGGTTTTCCCCTTTTGCTAGCTGAGTTTGCCCTCGGCCGAAGTGCTGGTGTTTCAGCTATCAAAACCTTTGGAAAACTCGGCAAGAATAGCAATTATAACTTTATCGGTTGGATTGGTGCCTTTGCCCTCTTTATCCTTTTATCGTTTTACAGTGTTATTGGGGGCTGGATTTTAGTCTATCTAGGCATTGAGTTTGGAAAATTGTTCCAGCTTGGTGGAACGGGGGATTATGCTCAATTATTTACTTCAATCATTTCAAGTCCAGTCATTGCCCTCGGAGCTCAAGCAGCCTTTATCCTATTGAACATCTTTATTGTATCACGTGGGGTTCAAAAAGGGATTGAAAGAGCATCTAAGGTTATGATGCCCCTGCTCTTTATCATCTTTGTCGTCATCATCGGCCGCTCTCTCAGCTTGCCAAATGCCACGGAAGGCGTTCTTTACTTCCTCAAACCAGACTTCTCTAAGCTAACAAGTGCAGGTCTCCTCTATGCTCTAGGACAATCTTTCTTTGCCCTCTCACTAGGTGTCACAGCCATGCTGACCTATGCTTCTTACTTGGACAAGAAAACCAATCTAGTCCAGTCAGGAATTTCCATTGTAGCTATGAACATCTCGGTATCCATCATGGCGGGTCTAGCCATTTTCCCAGCCATGTCAGCCTTCAATATCCAGTCTGAAGGGGGACCGAGCCTGCTCTTTATCGTCTTGCCTCAACTCTTTGACAAGATGCCTTTGGGAACCATTTTCTACATCCTCTTCCTCCTGCTCTTCCTCTTTGCGACGGTCACTTCTTCTGTCGTTATGCTGGAAATCAATGTGGGGAATATCACTAATCAGGACAACAGCAAACGTGCTAAGTGGAGTGTGATTTTAGGAATTTTGACCTTTGTCTTTGGAATTCCTTCAGCCCTTTCTTACAGTGTCATGGCGGATGTTCACATTTTTGGGAAGACCTTCTTTGACGCTATGGACTTCTTGGTTTCCAATCTCCTCATGCCATTTGGAGCTCTCTGCCTTTCACTTTTTACAGGCTACATCTTTAAAAAGGCTCTTGCTATGGAGGAACTGCATCTTGATGAAACAGCATGGAAACAGGGACTGTTCCAAGTCTGGCTCTTCCTTCTTCGTTTCATCATTCCAATCATCATCATCGTGGTCTTCATCGCCCAATTTATGTAATCAAAAAGGACTTGAGTAGTAAACTCAGGCCCTTTCTTTTTTATGGATGACTAACAATCAATTCCAAACCTTGCCCTTCCAGAGTCCAAACTTCAACATCACTTGGTAGAATAAAGTGGCTGCCTTTTTGGATTGGATAGTTCTTTCCATCAACAGTTAGCTGACCTTGACCGGCTAAGACACTCAACAAGCTGTAATCAGCTGTCTTTTCGAAGTCAACTTTTCCATCGATTTCCCACTTGTAGACTGCAAAGAAATCGTTGGACACAAGTAAAGTTGATCGTAAATCATCTGCTTTGACAGTCACAGGACGGCTATTGGCAGGCTCTCCAATGTTTAAAACATCGATAGATTTTTCAAGGTGAAGTTCACGCAAGTTTCCATTATCGTCCTTGCGGTCAAAGTCATAGACGCGATAGGTGGTATCACTAGACTGTTGCGTTTCAAGAATCAAGATGCCCGCACCAATAGCATGCATAGTGCCACTTGGCACATAGAAGAAATCTCCAGCTTTAACTGGTACTTTTGTCAACAAAGCATCCCAATTCTTGTCCTCAATTTGCTGGCGGAGTTCTTCTTTTGATTTGGCATTATGCCCGTAGATAATCTCTGAACCTTCATCCGCAGCGATGATGTACCAGCATTCTGTTTTTCCGAGTTCGCCTTCATGCTCGAGTCCATAGGCATCATCTGGGTGAACTTGGACGCTGAGCCAGTCGTTGGCATCCAGAATCTTAGTCAAAAGTGGAAATACAGAGTCTGGACGATTACCAAACAATTCACGGTGTTCTGCATACAAAGTAGCTAGATCTGTTCCTTCAAAGCGACCATTGGCAACTTTAGAGACGCCATTTGGATGGGCTGATATGGCCCAATATTCTCCGATTTTTTCACTTGGGATGTCATAACCAAACTCATCACGTAGCTTGGTACCACCCCAGATTTTTTCTTGCATAACTGATTGTAAAAATAATGGTTCTGACATGTCAATCTCCTATCTGATTTTTCTCCCTCATTATAGCAAAAAGCTCCATCTAATTGAACTCTTTTTCATATCTTATAAAGTAGGGAGAAGATTTTATAAAAATAGTGAATAAATCCCTTCTTATGCTATAACTTTTGTTTGCAATCAAACTCTACTATGTCCTATTTCATACGATAAAAATCAATCACTAGACCAGCAGGGCCTTTAACTAATAAGGACTCTGTCCCCCAATCCGTTTCACAAATACCGTGTAAAATCTCGACACCAATCTCTTTCAACCGTTGGTAATTCTGATTTAGATCCTCAACCTCGATATGAAGAATGATTCCTGACTGAAAGTTTTCTAAAGGAATCAAATGATTTTGGGACAACATCAGACAGTGACTGCCAATCGTAAACTGAGCAAAACCATCATCAGCATAATCTGCCTTTTTATCCAAGATATGCTCCAAGTCAGCACAGACTTGGGGAACATCTGAAACGATAATATCTAATTGATTTAAATTCATTTACTATCCTCCATAAAAAGACCGGATTGCTCCGATCTTTTCAAGTTTCTCTCTATGAAAATCAAAGAATAAATAAGGTGGAACCAAGTTTGATGGCAAATCTTTGCTCATCAAACTACGAAAAATCCTTTGGGACTTTTTCTAGGCTCCACACTAGATTCCATCATTGAAATTTATGGTTTCAATGATGGAATCGTCGGCAGTAACCTAATAAAGAAGTCTATAAATTTATCTTTAGTTTTCGACGAGAGAAATTATTTAATTGCGCGTGATTGCAATCCTTCTTCTTCCAAGAAGAGACGGAATGGTACGAGTTCTTCTGCTTCGTATTTTTCCTTGAAGGCTTTGATTGCTTCTTCTGAGTGAAGTTTTGGATCCAATTCAAGTACTTCTACTGGAAGTGGACGGTGTGGAGTGATGCGAGCATCGATCACAACAGTTTTACCTTCTTTGCTCAATTTAACAGCTTCTGCAACAACTGCATCGATGTCTTCGATACGGTCAACTGTAAATCCAACAGCTCCTTGAGCTTCAGCGATTTTCGCATAGTCAGCATTAGGGAAGTCACAACCAAACAAGTGTTTGTTTGTGTCTTCGTATTTGTCCTTGATGAAGGCATATTTACCATTTGAGAAGACAACGTTGATAACTGGAAGGTCGTATTGAACGTTTGTGATAACGTCTGGGTAGCACATGTTGAATGCACCATCACCCATGATGTTCCATACTTGGCGATCTGGATTGTCTTTCTTAGCAGCGATACCACCAGGAAGTGCAATACCCATTGTCGCAAAGAGTGGAGATGTACGCCACATGTTCTTAGGTGTCATGTGAAGGTGACGAGTAGATGTTTGAGTAGTGTCACCTACGTCGATTGAGTAGATAGCGTCTTGATCAGCATGTTTGTTGATTGCATTGTAAACTTGGTACAATTGCAATTCACCCTCAGTTTTACCTTCGATTTTGTTCATGTAATCACGCCAGTTTTGGTTGTTCTTAACGTTTGCACGCCACCATGGAGTAGATTCAACTGGGTTCACTTTGTCAAGGATAGCTTTAGCTGCTTGACCTGCATCACCAAGGATTGAAGCGTCTAGGGCATGACGTTTACCAAGTTTGTAAGGGTCGATATCGACTTGGATGAATTTTTCAGTGTTCTTGAATGCTTCGTAAACTTCAGCAAATGGGAAGTTTGAACCAAGGAAAAGAACTGTGTCTGCTTCAAAGACAACTTCGTTGGCTGGTTTCCAACCAACACGGTAAGCAGAACCTGTCAAACCTTCATAGTTCCATTCAAAGGCTTCAAAGTTTTTACCAGTTGTGATGATTGGTGCTTTGATTTTACGTGACAATTCAGTAATCACTTCACCAGCTTTCACACCACCGTAACCAGCGTAAATAACTGGACGTTCAGCATTGTTCAAGATTTCAACAGCTTTGTTGATTTCAACTTCGTTCAAAGCAGGAGCAATGAATGAACGTTCGTATGAACCTGAACCGTAGTATGAGTTTTCGTCGATTTCTTGGAAACCGAAGTTTACTGGGATTTCAACAACAGCTGGACCTTTTTTAGAAACTGCAGCACGACAAGCTTCGTCAATAACTTTTGGCAATTGCTCAGCGTAAGCTACACGTTTGTTGTATACAGCGATACCGTTGTACATTGGGTTTTGGTTCAATTCTTGGAAAGCATCCATGTTCAATTCGTTAACTGGACGTGATCCAAGGATCGCTAGGAATGGAGTGTTATCCATAGCTGCATCGTAAACACCGTTAATCAAGTGAGTCGCACCTGGACCACCTGAACCAACTGCAACCCCGATTGAGCCGCCGAATTTAGCTTGCATAACCGCTGCAAGAGCACCTGTTTCTTCGTGGCGAACTTGCAAGAAGCGGATATCTTTGTCTTCAGCCAAAGCGTCCATCAATGAGCTGAGTGTTCCTGATGGGATACCGTAGATTGTATCTACGCCCCATGTTTTCAATACATTAAGCATTGCTGCAGATGCAGTAATTTTCCCTTGAGTCATAATGATAACTCTCCTTCAAATATTTTTAAATCTACTAAAAAAGGTTTCATATAGTTTTTGAAAACGTTTCAGTAAATTTTTACAATACTAATTTATCACATTTATTTTGACTTTACTAAGAATCTGCTCAGAAGTTTTTATTCTCTATTGCAGTACAGTTTGAAAACGTTTTTAGTTTCTGTTTTATAATACTCAATGAAAATCAAAGAGCAAACTAGGAAACTAGCCGCAGGTTGCTCAAAGAACAGCTTTGAGGTTGCAGATAAAGATGACGTGGTTTGAAGAAATTTTCGAAGAGTATAAAAAGCGAGCAAGCCCGCTTTTAATCTATTTTACTAAAGTTTAGTAAGAGTGAACTAGTCAGAACGGATACAGAACTAAAGGCCATGGCTAGGCCTGCCAGTTCTGGATTGAGGGCCAGTCCAACACCAGAAAAGACTCCTGCTGCAATCGGAATTCCGGCGACATTGTAGATAAAGGCCCAGAAAAGATTGAGCAGAATTCGATTAAAGGTTTTCTTACTCATGTCGAATGCACGCACCACGCCTAGGAGGTTATTGGTTGTCAACACCAAATCTGCTGACTCGATAGCGATATCTGTTCCAGCTCCCATAGCAATTCCAACATCTGCTACACTGAGGGCAGGAGCGTCATTGATACCGTCCCCAACAAAGGCTACTTTGCCAGCCGCTTGTAGTTTATGGATTTCATGGGCTTTTTCTTCTGGCAAGACACCTGCAATGACCTCTTCGATTCCAATCTGATCGGCAATGGCACGCGCCACACCTGCATTGTCTCCTGTCAGCATGACTGTTTTAAGACCTCGTTTTTTCAACTGACTGATGGCAAGCTTAGCATTTTCCTTAGGAATATCTTGCAGAGCAAGCAAGCCTTTGATTTCATTGTCCACAGCCAAGAAAACAACTGTCTTAGCTTCTTTTTCCAGTTGTTCTAGTTTATCTTGATAATTGTTAGAAATGTTCATACCATCTAGCATTTTAGCATTTCCAAGCAAAACTTGTTTTCCATTGATTTGCCCTGAGACACCTTTTCCGTGCAAGGCTTGGAAATTTTCAACAGTGTGAAGCTCAAGTCCAGCTTCACTCGCTCGTTTCACAACGGCTTCAGCCAGTGGGTGTTGAGAAGCTTCTTCCAAGGAAGCTGCCAATCCAAGCACTTCTACTTCGTCGCCGATGATATCTGTTACCACAGGTTTCCCTTCCGTCAAAGTCCCGGTCTTATCAAAGACAATCGTTTGAACTTTCTGGATTTCCTGTAGAACCGTTCCATTTTTGAGGAGAACTCCCATCTTGGCACTGCGACCTGTCCCCACCATAAGGGCTGTCGGTGTTGCAAGTCCCAATGCACAAGGGCAGGCAATAATCAGAACTGCTACTCCATAGAGAAGAGAAGACACAAAGCTCGCCCCAAGCACAACTACACTATCTCTGAGCAAGACGAACCAAACCCAAAAGGTCACAATCCCTAAAATGACAACTGCTGGGACAAAAATCCCTGAAATTTTATCCGTCAAGTCCTGAATCGGCGCACGACTTGTCTGAGCTTTCTTCACAAAATCCACAATCTGAGCCAAAACAGTTTCTGAACCAACTTTTTCTGCTCTAAAAACAAGTGTTCCACTATTATTGATGGTTGAACCAATGACAGTATCTCCAACTGTCTTGTCCACAGGCAGACTCTCACCTGTCACCATAGACTCATCAATACTAGAGATACCTTCTACTACGACACCATCAACCGCAATCTTTTCACCGGGACGCACTCGAATCAGGTCACCTACCTTGACTTGCTCCAAAGGGACTTGAACATAGTTATCCTCACGCAAGACTTCTGCAGTTTTAGCCTGCAAGTCAAGTAATTTCTCCACAGCTTGGGAAGTATTTTTCCGCATTTTCTCCTCAAAAACGGCTCCCATAAGAACGAAGAAGAAGATAAATGCAGCACTTTCAAAGTAAACGGGGAGGCCATCGAAGAGGGCAACTAAGCTATAGAAATAGGCCACTAGGGTTCCCAGAGCAACCAAGGTATCCATGTTGGCATTGTGCTTTTTAAAACTAGCCCAAGCACTTTGGATATAAGGACCACCTGCTACTAGCATAATCGGTGTTGTGGCTAAAAAGGTTCCCCAACGCATAACTTGGTGACTAATTCCTCCTGTCGACATCCCAATCATGAGAATCACAAGAGGCACAGTAAAGATACTAGTAATCCAAAAACGCTGTAAAAGTGATAGAGATTTTCGAGTCTTCTCAACTACGGTATAACTCCCCTTTTGCATCTTCATGCCACAAGAAAATTCATGTTGACCTAATTCTTGAGGTGTAAAACGAATGACTTTCTCCTCATCTACGCCGATTGGTTCCAAGATGCCTTCTTCTTCAAACAGAATTTCCTTGTAACAGTTTGAAGGAGTTGCTCGATGAAAGGTAATCTCAGCTGGAATCCCTTTTTGAAGCTGTATATGAGCTGGATGGTAGCCTTTGTCTGCCGTGATACGGATTTTTTGAACACCATTTTCAAGACTTGCTTTTACAATTTCAGTCATATTATTCTCCTATTCTACAATCATCTTGCCGTGCATCATATTCATGCCACAAGAGAAACCATACTCTCCAGCCTGCTCAGGTGTAATTTCCACTACATACTCTTCACCCATTGGCAGGTCCGCATGTACACCAAAATCTGGAAAAACAATTTGGTCCAAACATGGTGAAGGATCCTTGCGGTCAAAGACAATGCGGGCTGGCACTGATTTCTTGAGGATAATCAACTCAGGCGTATAGCCCCCCATGACCTCCACTCGAATCTCTTGGTAGCCTTTTTTTTGCTGGGCCTTTTGTCCAGATTTTTCAGGCTTTTTGAAAAACCAAAACAAGATAAACGCGATAAGGGCAATACACACAATGGTTACAATACTATTTAACATGACGTCTCCTTTACATACAATTACATTTTACTTCTGTCACAGCGCTTGATTTCTTCTTAGAAATCACAGCTTCTAAGTCTTCCAAGTCAGCCAGAGTAAAATCACATTCATCAATCAAATCAGCCAACAAATTCTTAATCCTACGGGAACAAACCTTGTCTTTGATATCTTGGACAAGTAAATCCCGACTTTGGTCTAGAGTTAAAAGGGCTGAATAAACAAAGGACTTGCCTTCTTTTTTTCGAGTCAGACACTCTTTCTCAACCAAACGAGCCAAAAGAGTTTGAATCGTGGACTTGGACCAGTCAAACCGCTCCGCCAGAACCCTGATCAAATCCGTACTGGTCTGTTCCCCTTGCATCCAAATAATCTTCATGACCTGCCATTCTGCATCTGAAATCTGCATTAGTACACCTCCAAAATCTACATTTGTCGATTACAGTTATTAGTATACTTCAAAAATCTACATTTGTCAACTATAAAAATCGAATCTTTTTCTTTTTTTAAAATCTTCATTTCAAAAGTGTTTAAAACACAAACAAAAACCTCCACATTCAGTGGAGGCAATCTCTTTTATCAATACAATTTTAAGTCACGTGGGTCAACTGGGAAGGTTGGGTTGTAAGGATTATGACGGAGTTTGAAGTGTTTGACATCTTCAATAGTCTGAGTTCCAGATAACTGCATGACTGTCTTCAATTCTGCATTCAAGTGTTCAAAGACTTGGCGTACACCGACACTACCACCAAGGGCCAAGCCATAGATAACAGGGCGACCAATAGCTACCAAGTCTGCTCCTGAAGCCAAAGCTTTAAAGACGTGTTGACCACGACGAATACCTGAGTCAAAGACGATTGGCACACGTTTATCAACTGCTTCAGCTACTTCTTGAAGTGAATCAAATGCAGCTGGTCCACCGTCGATTTGACGGCCACCGTGGTTGGTTACCCAGATACCAGAGGCACCTGCAGCAAGCGAACGTTCAACGTCCTCACGGCATTGTGGTCCCTTGACATAAACAGGAAGTCCTGAGTATTCAGCGATAAATTCTACATCACGTGGAGACAAGCGTTGTTTAGCTGATTTGTAAACAAAGTCCATTGATTTACCAGCACCTTCTGGCAGGTATTCTTCAACAATCGGCATGCCAACTGGGAAGACAAAACCATTACGCTTGTCCACCTCACGATTGCCCCCTACAGTAGCATCTGCTGTCAAGACAATCGCTTTGTAGCCTTCAGCCTTCACACGGTCCATGATGTGGCGGTTAATCCCGTCATCTTTACTAAAGTAAAATTGGAACCAATGAGGTGTCCCTTGAAGGGCTTCTGTAATTTCTGGAAGATCGACAGTAGAGTAGGAACTAGTTGTATAGAGGGACCCAAACTCATGCACACCACGCGCAGTCGCCACTTCCCCCTGTTCATTTGCCAATTTATGAGCTGCAACAGGCGCCATAATGATTGGTGAAGACAATTTTTCACCTGCAAATTCAATCTCTGTACTTGGATTTTCTACATTGCAAAGTGTATGAGGAACGATGAGCTTGTGGTTAAAGGCACGAATATTCTCACGCAAAGTGAAAGTATCTTCCGCCCCACTAGCGATATAGCCAAATGCTGCTTTAGGGATAACTTGTTGCGCCATTGGCTCCAAATCATAGGTATTGATGAAATCTACATGACCTTCTGCATTGCTTGTTTTGTATGACATAAAATGCCCTCCTTAATAAGTAAGCGTTTACTTTGTATATTACAAAAATATCTTAACTCTTTTTTCAAAACTTTTCAAATATTTTGTTTGGAAATTTCAGAAATTTTATGTCTATGATAAAAAATCCTTATAACGGCAATAAAAAATAGATATTATCCAAAGGAGATTTTAAGTGCTACAATAACTGTATTATTTCTAGATAGGAGGTTCTATTTTTGGATTGGTCCATTGTTGAACAATATCTACCACTATATCAAAAGGCATTCTTTCTAACCTTGCATATTGCAGTTTGGGGTATTCTGGGATCCTTTCTGCTCGGCTTAATCGTTAGTATCATCCGGCATTACCGCATCCCTGTTTTGGCGCAAGTAGCGACAGCCTATATTGAATTGTCACGCAATACGCCCCTTTTGATTCAACTCTTCTTTCTCTACTTCGGACTTCCCCGAATCGGGATTGTCCTATCTTCAGAAGTCTGTGCCACTTTAGGACTGGTCTTTTTAGGAGGCTCCTATATGGCAGAATCTTTCCGAAGTGGGCTGGAAGCTGTCAGTCAAACCCAGCAGGAGATTGGCCTAGCCATCGGTCTGACACCTGTACAGGTCTTTCGCTATGTGGTTCTTCCGCAAGCAACAGCGGTGGCCCTACCGTCTTTTAGTGCCAATGTCATTTTCCTCATCAAGGAAACCTCTGTTTTCTCAGCAGTAGCTTTGGCCGACCTCATGTACGTCGCCAAAGACTTGATTGGGCTCTACTATGAAACAGACATCGCGCTTGCTATGTTGGTAGTTGCTTATCTGATCATGCTTCTCCCCATCTCACTGGTCTTTAGCTGGATAGAAAGGAGGCTCCGCCATGCAGGATTCGGGAATCCAAGTACTCTTTCAGGGAAATAATCTCTTGAGAATCTTACAGGGATTGGGCGTTACGATTGGTATATCCATCCTTTCTGTCCTCTTATCCATGATGTTCGGAACAGTCATGGGAATCATCATGACCTCCCATTCTAGAATCATACGATTTTTAACACGATTGTATCTGGAATTTATCCGTATCATGCCCCAGCTGGTGTTGCTCTTCATCGTTTACTTTGGCTTAGCTCGAAACTTTAATATCAATATCTCAGGTGAGACTTCAGCTATTATCGTTTTTACCCTCTGGGGAACAGCTGAAATGGGAGACTTGGTACGTGGAGCCATCACTTCCCTCCCTAAGCATCAGTTTGAAAGTGGACAGGCGCTAGGTTTAACCAATGTTCAACTTTACTACCACATCATCATCCCACAAGTCTTGAGAAGATTACTTCCACAAGCCATCAATCTTGTCACTCGGATGATTAAAACTACTTCCTTGGTCGTTTTGATTGGGGTTGTTGAAGTGACCAAGGTTGGACAACAAATCATCGATAGCAATCGCTTGACCATCCCAACCGCTTCCTTTTGGATTTATGGAACCATTCTAGTCTTGTATTTCGCAGTCTGCTTTCCTATTTCCAAACTATCCACACACCTAGAAAAACATTGGAGGAACTAAATGTCTGAAACTATCTTAGAAATCAAGGAACTAAAAAAATCCTTCGGAGACAATCCCATCCTCCAAGGACTTTCTCTAGAAATCAAAAAAGGGGAAGTTGTCGTCATTCTAGGACCCTCTGGTTGTGGGAAAAGTACCCTCCTTCGTTGTCTCAACGGCTTAGAAAGTATTCAAGGTGGAGATATTCTTCTGGACGGTCAGTCTATCGTTGAAAATAAAAAAGACTTTCACCTAGTTCGCCAAAAGATTGGCATGGTCTTTCAAAGTTATGAACTCTTTCCCCATCTGGATGTCCTACAAAACCTCATCCTAGGTCCTATCAAGGCTCAGGGACGCGACAAGAAGGAAGTAACGGAAGAAGCTCTGCTACTACTGGAGCGTGTTGGTTTGCTAGACAAACAACATAGCTTTGCCCGTCAATTATCTGGTGGACAGAAGCAACGGGTTGCAATTGTTCGTGCCCTCCTCATGCATCCAGAAATCATCCTTTTTGACGAAGTGACTGCTTCGCTGGATCCAGAAATGGTGCGTGAGGTTCTAGAACTTATCAATGATTTAGCTCAAGAAGGTCGCACCATGATTTTAGTAACCCATGAAATGCAGTTTGCCCAAGCTATTGCCGATCGGATTATCTTCCTCGACCAAGGGAAAATCGCTGAAGAAGGAACGGCTCAAGCCTTCTTTACCAATCCGCAAACCAAACGAGCTCAGGAATTTTTAAACGTCTTTGACTTTAGCCAATTTGGCTCATATCTATAAAGGAGATTTTTATGAAACTACTCAAACCACTCTTAACTGTTTTGGCACTTGCCTTTGCCCTCATCTTTGTTACAGCTTGTAGCTCAGGTGGAAATGCTGGTTCATCATCTGGAAAAACCACTGCCAAGGCTCGCACTATCGATGAAATCAAAAAAAGCGGTGAGCTACGAATCGCCGTATTTGGAGACAAGAAACCATTTGGTTATGTTGACAATGACGGTTCTTATCAAGGTTACGACATCGAGTTGGGAAACCAGCTGGCCCAAGACCTAGGTGTCAAGGTTAAATACGTTTCAGTCGATGCTGCCAACCGTGCTGAATACTTGATTTCAAACAAGGTGGATATTACCCTTGCCAACTTTACAGTAACTGACGAACGCAAGAAACAAGTTGATTTTGCCCTTCCATATATGAAAGTTTCTCTGGGTGTCGTATCACCTAAGACTGGTCTCATTACAGACGTCAAACAACTTGAAGGTAAAACCTTGATTGTCACAAAAGGAACGACGGCTGAGACTTATTTTGAAAAAAATCATCCAGAAATCAAACTTCAAAAATACGACCAATACAGCGACTCTTACCAAGCCCTTCTTGACGGACGTGGAGATGCCTTTTCAACTGACAATACGGAAGTCCTAGCTTGGGCGCTTGAAAACAAAGGATTTGAAGTAGGAATTACTTCCCTCGGTAATCCAGATACCATTGCAGCGGCAGTTCAAAAAGGGAACCAAGAATTGCTAGACTTCCTCAATAAAGATATTGAAAAATTAGATAAGGAAAACTTCTTCCACAAGGCCTATGAAAAAACACTCCACCCAACCTACGGTGACGCTGCTAAAGCAGATGACCTAGTTGTTGAAGGTGGAAAAGTCGACTAATACTCATGAAATCACAAAAAGAAATCAGGTAAGCCTAGTGACTACCTGATTTTCTATGTCTTAAGCATTTTGCCAATTTTCTTGGTCTTCTTTAAAGCGTTTTAGAAGATCGAGTCCTTCTGGTGTGATATAGCCTTCTTCTTGGGCTAGATGGATAAGCTCACTATAGTTTGAAAGTGTTACCAATTTCACGCCAGCATCCGCAAAGTTCTTATCTGCTTTTGGCAATTGGTAGCTGAAAATCGCTACTACTCCAAGCACATCTGCTCCTTCGCGTTTAGCGGCTGCTACGGCCTCGAGAACAGAACCACCAGTTGAAATGAGGTCTTCAACCACTACCATTTTTTGACCCTGAGCTACACGGCCTTCAATTTGATTACCAGCTCCATGGTCTTTTGGTTTGCTACGGATGTAGGCAAATGGTAAATTCATCTTATCAGCAATGATGGCTCCGTGAGGAATCCCTGCTGTCGCAGTTCCTGCAATCACTTCTACCTCTGGAAAGGCTTCTTTAATAGCATCCACAAAGCCATTTTCAATTAGGGTACGAGTTTCTGGATAGGCTAGTGTCACACGATTATCAGTGTAAATCGGTGACTTGATACCAGATGCCCAAGTGAAAGGCTCCTCTGGTTTGAGGTATACGGCTTGAATTTTCAAGAGGTGGCTAGCGATATCTTTAGCAAGTGTCATGGTCTTCTCCTTTTGTTTTTCTAATCTATTTCTTTAATTCTAGTCTTGGTTCCATTCATCCTTGATAGCATGATAAGCTACAACAGGATCCTCAGCTTGGGTAATGGGACGTCCCACTACGATATAGTCACTGCCGATTTGATAGGCATCAGCAGGTGTCATCACGCGTTTTTGATCTCCAACTGCAGCTCCTGCTGGACGAATACCCGGTGTCAGACAGATAAACTCTGGACTGGTAGCCTGCTTGATGACTTGTACTTCCTGAGCCGAGCAAACGACACCATCCAAGCCAGCTTCAGCTGTCTTCTTAGCATAATGAATGACAGACTCCTGCAGGCTGGTTTGGATATTTTGAAAATCCTGCATCTGAGCTTCCGATGTTGAGGTCAGCTGAGTGACAGCGATCAATTTGGCTTGGTTTCCAAGGCCTTCACGCGCAGCCTTCATCATCTCTACCCCCCCAGCCGCATGAACATTGGTCATATCCACACCAAGCTGAGACAAGACCTTCATTGCTGACTTGACTGTATTGGGAATGTCATGAAGTTTGAGATCCAAAAAGACACTGTGCCCCAGGCCTTTCAAGTAAGACACAATCTCAGGCCCCGTTGCATAATAAAGCTCCATCCCTACCTTAAGATAAAGGCTTTCTTCTGCTGGAAAAAGAGCTAAGAATTCCTTGACCGCCTCAAAACTAGGAAAATCAAGAGCAATAACTGGACGATGTTCTCGCATAGGTTTCTCCTTTTACCTTTGCTAGTGAGAGAGTCTGGGCAACAGAAGCCACGAAAAAAGGAACCTGCCAACAGCAAGGTTCCACGAAAAATGGGTAGTCTCCACCCTTTCACCGTCTAACCTTAGCTGCCTCTCTGGACTGCTTTAAAGGTTTTTTACTATTCTATTATTTCTATCAGCACTTGTCAAGTAAAAACATGGTTACTAAAGAACTATAAGAGAAAAGGTAAACCTAGCGACGCGGTGAACGCTGGGTCGTTTGGTTTCGATTGCTCTGTTCCTCTTGTTTTTTCTTTTCTTCTTCTAAACGTTTACGTTCTTCTTCCTGCTTTTTCTCAGCTTCCTTAGCCTCTTGTTTGGCTTTCTCCTCAGCCTCCATAATTAATTTATCCGCCACTGTGTAACTGTAAATTCCAGCTTCCATGTCAATCACACTAGGTTCTGACAATTGAGGCTTAATCTTGCTGTAATAAGGCAGTTTCTTACTCATTTCAGAAAGGGGAACCAAGACTTCGTCCGAATCATTCATGGTCAATCGAATTAAATCGGAAGTTACCTTGCTTGGGGCTAATTCCACCTTTTGGATATCCGCCTTGAGTTCTGGGCTAATTTGAGCAAGTTCTGAGACAAAAACCTTGATTTGTTCACTATCATTAAAGAGAACTGATAAATAAGTTTCTGGCAGACTCACCAAGCTCACAGCACTAGTCTCAAGCTGACCGCTTGAAAGGATTGGATAATGATTTTCACCAGAAACATAGTAGGCCACAATATCGTATTCTTTAACCTTGATAGTAAACTTGGTTGGAAATTGATAGACAAGCTGAGCTGATTCAACCCAATAATTAGACTTGATCCGCTCTTCATATTTTGCCTTGTCTAGCAGAAGGTTAATCGTATAATCCGAATCCTGAATGCCTGAAGCCTGTCGAATATCATCAGCCGTAGTTTGAACCGTTCCCTCAATACGGATATCCTTCATAGTCGCATAAGGACTGAGTAAGTAGGCAGAGACAATCAATAAAAGCAGACTTGGAAATAAAATCGTTAAGGCTCGTAAGATATGGAGGCCAGGAATCTTTGCTTTGGCTGATTTTTCTTTTGTAGCCTTTTTAGCAAGCTTTTTATCCTGTTCCTCGTTCTCTGTAGACTTTGATTTCTCTTTGGATACTTCTTTTTTGACGTCTTCTGACTCTTCTGCTTTTTCTTCCGCATCTTCCTTGGCTGATTCTGAAACTTTTGGCTCAGGCTCACTCTCTTTGTCTTCAGTTTCCTCTGACTTCTCAGATTCTTCTCCCATTCGAGCCTGTCTTTCCTTTTCCTTCTCCTCAGCTAGGGCCGCCTCTTCTTCAGCCTTCTTTTTTAGATATTCTTGGTTTCGTTTCTGCCATTCTGATAACTCTTTAAATTCTTTGAGGATTTCTTTGCCCTCATTTTTCTTATCTTTTGACATTTACTTTCCTTATGATAAATCGTTTTTCAATAGTTGATAAAAATCTGCTAGAGATTTCAATTCCTTAGAAGCCTTCATCTTAGCTTGATAGTCTTCCTTGTGGCTTAGTAAGTGAGAAAGTTTCTCTTCCAAACTATCCAAGGTCAAATCGCTTTCTTGAAGCTCTTCTGCATAGCCTTTCTTAACAAAGTAAGCCGCATTTTCAATCTGGTCACCACGACTAGCTTCACGACCAAGTGGCACAATAACATGTAATTTTGCCATGGCCAAGAGCTCAAAAATCGTATTGGCACCACCTCGTGTCACAACAATATCAGCCAATTCCATCAAGGGTTGATAGAGATTGGTCACATAGTCAACACGAAAGAGATTTTGGCTCAACTCGTTCAGGCTAGAATCTCCAGTTAGATTGATAATATTGTAACGCTCTGTCAGTTCTTGCTTATGGTCTGTCACCAATTGGTTAAAGACACGAGCACCTGCAGAACCACCGACAAACAATACAGTTGGCAATTTAGGATTAAAGTGGGTTTGGATATCCACCAATTCATCTGGTTCTGGAGTTTTTTGGTCTGAAACCTTGGTCACTGCTCCCACATGCTCAACCTTAGCCAAACTTGAAGCTTGCTCAAAGGTTGAATACATCTTCGTCGCAAATTTATAGGCAATTTTATTGGCCAAGCCCATAGATAGGTCAGATTCGTGAATAAAGACAGGCACTCTTGACACACGCGCAGCGATAACAGGCGGTACTGAGACAAAGCCCCCCTTTGAAAAAAGAGCCTGTGGACGAATTCGTAACATGATAAAGAACGATTGGACAATTCCCCAGCCAACTTTAAATACATCCAGCATATTTTGCCAAGAGAAATAACGACGCAATTTCCCAGTCGCAATGGAATGAAAGGTGACATCCAAGCCTGACTTGAGGATTTCTTGGTGTTCAATACCACGCTTGTCCCCGATATAGTGGACTTCCCAGCCATCTTCGATGAATTTGGGCATTAACAAAAGATTGAGGGTAACGTGTCCAACCGTCCCCCCACCTGTAAAGACAATTTTTTTCATATTATTCCTTTAACTCCGCTACTGTGTCGATAAAGAGGTCGCCACGTACTTCAAAGTTAGCATACATATCCCAGCTGGCATTGGCAGGACTGAGAAGAACCACATCTCCTTGAGTCGCAAACTCATAGGCCTTGCGGGTCGCATCTGCAATATCAGTCGCATCCACATAAGCCACACCAGCCTTGTCTGCTGCCCGTTTGACACGTTCTGCAGACTGACCGAGGATGACCATCTTCTTAAGTCCAGTAATGTCTGGCACCAATTCATCAAACTCATTACCACGGTCCAAACCACCTGCAATCAAGATGACCTTGCTGTTGTCAAATCCTGACAAGGCTTTTTGAGTAGCCAAGATATTGGTTGACTTGCTATCATTATAGAACTTGACACCCTTGATTTCATCCACAAATTGGAGACGGTGTTTCACCCCACCAAAGGCTGAAAGAGTTTCCTTGATGGTTTGATTGTCCACGCCACGGAGCTTGGCTACTGCAATAGTCGCAAGGGCATTTTCCACATTGTGGCTACCTGGAACTCCGATTTCACTAGCTGCCATGACCACTTCACCACGGAAGTAGAGTTGACCATCTTCCAGATAAGCTCCATCAACCTTTTCAAGTGTTGAAAATGGAACAACAGTTGCTTGTGTTTTGCTAGCCAATTCTTTTGCCAAGTCTTGGTTAAAGTTCAAGACAAGAAAATCATCCGCTGTCATCTTGTTTTGAATATTCCACTTAGCTGCCACATATTCCTCAAATGAGCCATGGTAATCGATATGAGTTGGCATGAGGTTGGTAATAACCGCAATCTCAGGATGGAATTCTTGAACACCCATGAGTTGGAAAGAAGAAAGTTCCATAACAAGAGTGTCCTTGTCTGTCGCTGTTTGAGCAACCTGGCTGGCAGGATAGCCGATATTGCCTGATAAGAGACCATGTTGGCCAGCAGTAGTCAAAACGTCCCCAATCATCGTCGTTGTGGTTGTTTTACCATTTGAACCTGTGATACCGATAATTGGCGCTTCTGAAATCAAATAAGCCAATTCCACCTCAGTCAAAACTGGGATACCTTTAGCCAAAGCCTTTTCAATCATGGGATTGCTGTAGGGGATACCTGGATTTTTCACCATAAGGGCAAACTCTTCATCCAAGAGTTCCAAAGGATGACCGCCTGTGATGACCTTGATCCCTTCTTCCAGCAAACTTTGCGCTGCTGGATTGTCCTCGAAAGGCTTCCCATCATTTACTGTCACAATGGCACCTAGCTTGTCCAACAAACGAGCTGCAGATTCACCAGACTTGGCCAAACCTAAAACAAGGACTTTCTTATTTTTAAATTGATCTATTACTTTCATGTCTCGAACTCCATTTCTACTCTTACTATTTTACCATTTTTATGGAAATAATTCTAAACGAAAATGCTCAGATTCAGCATTCTAACAAGCAAAAAGAGAGCCAAAACTCTCTTTTTATCTTCTTTTACTTTTACTGACCGACATGAGGGTAATATCTCGCAAGCTAAAGTATGCTAGGAAGAGCATCGCGATTGCAATAAAGAATTCTGTGGGTAGCTGAAAGATTTGCAGAACTGACAACATGAGCAAAATCAAGAGTGCTACAAAAGCAAAGACGACAAGGACGATATTGACAGTCCCTTTAATGCTTTCTGGTGTCGCAAATACATAGAGTAGTAATAAGAGGAGTCCTATGATTAAATAAACCATTTTTATCTCTTTCTAGCTCTTATTCAGCTGATTTTTTCTTCTTGTTAGCTTTCTCACGCTCTGCCTTGTTAAGGATTTGTTTACGCAAACGGATAGACTCAGGAGTTACTTCCATGTACTCATCGTCGTTCAAGAACTCAAGAGACTCTTCAAGTGTCAAGATACGAGGAGTCTTGATAACAGCCGTTTGGTCCTTAGTAGCTGAACGGACGTTGGTCATTTGTTTAGCCTTAGTGATGTTAACTGTCAAGTCGTTTTCACGAGAGTTTTCACCGATAATCATTCCTTCGTAAACCTCAGTACCTGGGTTGACAAAGATCGTACCACGTTCTTCGATAGACATGATTGAGTAAGTTGTAGCCTTACCAGCATCGATAGAAACAAGGGCACCACGGTGACGACCACCAATTTCCCCTGGAATCAATGGCAAGTATTGGTCAAAGGTATGGTTCATGATACCGTAACCACGAGTCATTGACAAGAACTCAGTTGAGTATCCAATCAAACCACGCGCTGGAACAAGGAAGACCAAACGAGTTTGACCATTACCAGTTGAAATCATATCCAACATTTCACCCTTACGTTCAGAAAGGCTTTGGATAACAGAACCTTGGTATTCTTCTGGAGTGTCGATTTGAACACGTTCAAATGGCTCACATTTGACACCATCGATTTCTTTTACGATAACTTCTGGACGAGATACTTGAAGTTCATATCCCTCACGACGCATTGTTTCGATAAGGATTGACAAGTGCAATTCTCCACGTCCTGAAACAGTCCATTTATCTGGTGAATCAGTTGGGTCAACACGAAGGGAAACGTCTGTTTGCAATTCTGCCTGCAAGCGTTCTTCCACCTTACGAGAAGTCACCCATTTACCTTCTTTACCAGCAAATGGTGAGTTGTTAACCAAGAAAGTCATTTGAAGAGTTGGCTCATCGATGTGTAGGATTGGAAGAGCTTCAACTGCGTCTGTCGGAGTAATAGTTTCACCGACAAAGATATCTTCCATACCTGAAACGGCAATCAAGTCACCTGCTTTTGCTTCTTGGATTTCACGACGTTCCAAACCAAAGAAACCAAAGAGTTTTGTAACACGGAAGTTTTTAGTTGTGCCATCAAGTTTAGAAAGGGTAACTTGGTCCCCAACTTTAACTGTACCACGGAAGACACGACCGATACCAATACGTCCAACGAAGTCATTGTAGTCCAAAAGTGATACTTGGAACTGCAAAGGCTCATCTGAGTTATCTACTGGAGCTGGGATATGGTCGATAATTGTGTCAAAGATTGGTGCCATAGTAGCTTCTTGGTCAGCTGGATCATCTGATAATGAAGAAGTTCCGTTGATCGCTGAAGCATAGACCACTGGGAAGTCAAGCTGGTCGTCATCTGCACCAAGTTCGATGAAAAGCTCCAAGACTTCGTCCACTACTTCTGCTGGACGAGCTGATGGTTTATCGATTTTGTTAACAACCACGATTGGGACAAGATCTTGTTCCAAGGCTTTTTTCAATACGAAACGAGTCTGTGGCATTGTTCCTTCGTAGGCATCTACGACCAAGACAACACCGTCAACCATTTTCATGATACGCTCAACTTCTCCACCGAAGTCCGCGTGTCCTGGTGTGTCCATGATGTTGATACGAGTTCCGTTGTAGGCAACAGCTGTATTTTTAGCAAGGATGGTAATTCCACGCTCTTTCTCGATATCGTTTGAGTCCATAGCACGCTCAGCCAATTCAGTACGTGCATCAAGCGTTTCTGATTGTTTCAATAATTCGTCAACGAGGGTTGTTTTCCCGTGGTCAACGTGGGCGATAATCGCAATGTTACGGATATCTTCTCTTAATTTTGTCATGATTTCCTCTATAATATTCAAAATTTATTTTCTAACTGAACGATTATACCATAATTTCAAGTAAATAACATAATTCAAGCAAGTGTAAATGTTTTCACTCCGCTTTTCTTTTCACATCAAGCCTTTTCAAAGCAAGCGACTTATGATAGGATAGGCACAGTATGCGTTTAGATAATTTATTAGCCCAAGAAAAAGTTAGCCGAAAGGCCATGAAACAAGCCTTACTTAAAGGAGAAATTCTAGTCGATGGTTGCCCAGCCCGCTTCCTAGCTCAAAATATCGATACAGGACTACAAGAACTTCTTTTTCAGGACCGTATCATTCAAGGTTACGAGCACACCTACCTTATGCTTCATAAGCCTACTGGTGTCGTTACAGCCAATAAAGATAAGGAACTCCCTACCGTCATGGACCTCCTTCCACCTGACATCCAGTCTGACAAGCTCTATGCCGTCGGCCGACTGGACCGAGATACGACTGGCTTCCTCCTCCTGACCGATAACGGTCCCTTGGGATTTCAACTCCTTCATCCCCAATATCATGTCGATAAGACTTATCATGTTGAGGTTAATGGACTTCTAACACCTGACCATGTCCAAGCCTTTCAAAAGGGAATTGTCTTTTTAGATGGTACTGTCTGTAAACCTGCAAGACTAGAGATTCTTTCTGCAAGTCCTTCCCTCAGTCAAGCCTCTATCACCATTTCAGAAGGGAAATTTCACCAGGTTAAGAAAATGTTCCTCTCGGTTGGTGTCAAGGTTGTCTCTCTCAAACGAGTTCAGTTCGGTGACTTTACATTAGACCCAGAACTAGCAGAAGGTCAATACCGTCCCTTGAACCAAGAGGAATTGAAAATTATTAAAAACTACTTAGAGAAAAGTGGATAAAAGAAAAAAGCTTTTTGTTTATTGCTTATCTAAAAAATACTGCGACGGCTACAATCCAGTTAAGTACAGAAACCACAAGTCCTAAGATGTTGAGAATTTTTTCTGTTTTATAGTCTAGTCCAGATTCTTTTTGGTATGAAAAAGCCAAGACCAATCCTATGATCCCCAAAATCAGGCCTACAATTGGAAATAACAAACCAAGAATAATCGACAAGATACCCACAAAAAGTGGATTTTTCTTCTTTTCTTTCATGTTCTAAGAACTCCTTAAATTTTATACAAATTAATTATACTATAAAACAATAGCTTCATTCTATCATTCGACTAATTTGGAAATAAGGTTAGCTAGTCTTCACTTTTCCATTCCAAGAATCCAATCCATAAGAAAGGATATAAATCTCAGAGAAACCTTGCTTTTTCAAGTAAAGGGCCGCATTTGTGACACGTTGCGCACGTTGGTTTTCGTAAAGAAGGACAGGTTTCTCCTTACGAAGGGCTGCAAGACTAGTCTTCAACTGACTTGAAGGAATATTGCGTGCACCAAGGATATGTTTTCTGTGGAATTCAGCTGGGTCGCGCAAATCAATCAATTGACCCGTACGAATCAAGGCTTCAAACTCCTCATTGTCTACGATTTTAGCCGCACGACGAATACGGAGATAGTTAAAGCCCATCCACGCCAACATTGCTAGTATAAGTGCCCACAAAATCCAAGTAACCATTAGTTCATTTCTCCATTTTTCTCAATATAATCCAATTCTACCTTGTGCTCTCTGCGAAGAACTGCTTCTGCCTCTAGATAGTCTAATTTGTCCATCAACCCTGCATCGTAAATTCGAGAGAGTTCCAACTTCATCAGTTCAATATCATATAAGCGTTTTCCCATATAAACAATAATACCAAATCGTTTGAGGAATTGCTGCACATCATAGAATGTTTTCATAAGACTCATTCTAGCAAAATTTTGTGTTTTTTTCAAGAAGAGACTCACACAATGCTCCTGATTTTCCTATCTTCTTTGGCGATTCTGACGCAAGTGTGGTACAATAAAAACATGAGAATTCAACAATTACATTATATTATCAAAATCGTCGAAACTGGCTCCATGAATGAGGCAGCCAAGCAACTCTTTATCACCCAGCCGAGTCTTTCCAATGCTGTGAGAGATTTGGAAAATGAAATGGGTATTGAGATCTTTATCCGCAATCCCAAGGGAATCACCTTGACCCGTGATGGGATGGAGTTTCTCTCTTATGCACGTCAGGTTGTCGAGCAAACTCAGCTTCTGGAGGAACGCTATAAAAATCCTGTTGCCCACCGCGAACTCTTTAGCGTTTCGTCTCAACACTATGCCTTTGTGGTCAATGCCTTTGTATCGCTACTCAAGAAAAGTGATATGGAGAAATACGAGCTCTTCCTTCGTGAAACTCGTACTTGGGAGATTATCGACGACGTCAAGAACTTCCGTAGTGAGGTCGGTGTCCTATTTTTTAACAGCTACAACCGTGATGTTTTAACCAAAATGCTGGATGACAACCACCTCCTGGCTCACCATCTCTTTACAGCCCAACCGCATATCTTTGTCAGCAAGACCAATCCTCTAGCTAAGAAAGACAAGGTGAAACTATCTGATTTGGAAAACTTCCCTTATCTGAGTTATGACCAAGGGACGCACAACTCCTTCTACTTCTCTGAAGAGATTCTCTCGCAGGAATACCACAAAAAATCCATCGTGGTCAGTGACCGTGCCACCCTCTTTAATCTCTTGATTGGTTTGGATGGTTATACCATTGCGACAGGGATTTTGAACAGCAACCTTAACGGAGACAATATCGTTTCTATCCCACTGGACATTGATGACCCAATCGAGCTGGTCTATATCCAGCATGAAAAAACCAGCCTGTCTAAGATGGGCGAACGCTTTATCGACTATCTACTAGAAGAAGTTCAGTTTGATAGTTGAGAAATGATAAGAACCAATATGTAGGCTAGCAATAACCTGCACATTGGTTCTTTTTATTTATAATTAAAGATTCCCCCTGCCAACTTATCAGCTAGCTTGGGAAAGAGAGTATAAAACTTATGGGCTAGGTTCAACAAAACTGGGAGATTGAGTTCGCGTTTGTTTTTACCTATAATCTTAACAATTTTTTTAGCCACTGCATCTGGTTCCAGCAGGAAGCGGTCAACCGATTTGAGATAGGTTCCATCTGGATCGGCCTGGTCAAAAAATCCTGTACGGATTGGTCCTGGATTGACTGTTGTCACATATACTCCATAGGGCATAAGTTCGAGGCGTAAGGCATTTGAAAAACCAATAGCCGCAAATTTGGTAGCTGAGTAAAGACTGGACTTAGCAGTCGCTATCAAACCTGCCATACTGACGATATTGATGATATGACCTTTTCGGCTTTCCTTCATACGAGTCGCAAGGTGTCGAGATAGATTCATCAGGGCAAAAGTATTGACCTCGAACATCTGGTGAATATATTGGTCAGAAATCTGGTCAAATTCCTCCAAAATACCGTAACCAGCGTTGTTAATCAAGACATCAATCTTGCCATAGCGGAGATAGAGGTCTGCTACCAGAGTTTCTAAGGCTGAGTCATCGGTAATATCGATTTCCATCAATTCTGCATGGGGATGGTTTCCATAGAGTTGAGCTAATTTTTCCTTATTTCTACCAAGCAAGATGAGTTGGTCATTTGGCAGGAGTTTGACCATTTCTTGGGCTAGGCCACCGCTAGCTCCGGTAATGAGAATAGTAGGCATACTTATCCTTTCTCAATCTTTTAGATTTCCACTTCTTCCAAGTCTTTGACCACATGGACATTTTCAAAAACACTAGCAGCGTCTTTTTTGAGCTTGCTGATATCTTTTGAGAGAAAACGAGCACTGATATGGTTGAGCAAGAGGCGTTTGGCACCTGCTTCTACTGCGACCTCCGCCGCCTGCATGTTGGTTGAGTGACCATGGTTACGAGCAATTTTTTCATCGCCCTTTCCATAAGTCGATTCATGGACCAGGACATCAGCATTGATAGCTAGACGCACACTGGCATTGGTTTTGCGGGTGTCACCCAGAATAGTGATAATTTTACCTGGACGTGGAGCTGAGATATAGTCTGCTGCCTTGATTTCAGTTCCGTCTTCCAAAACAACGTCCTGACCGTTTTTAATTTTTCCAAAAAGTGGGCCAAATGGGACACCTGCCGCCTTGAGTTTTTCAGCATCTAGCGTTCCTTCCAAGTCCTTTTGAATGACACGATAGCCAACACAGAAAATAGTATGATCCAACTCCTCTGCATACACCGTGAATTTATCGGTCTCAAGGATTTTTCCTAAAGAATCTTGGTCAAACTCATGAAAATGAATACGGTAAGGCAGGCGCGAACCTGACACACGAAGGCTGGTTAAGACAAATGACTTGATTCCTTGAGGTCCATAAATTTCCAAATCTGTCTGCTCTTCATTGGCTTGAAAGGCACGGCTAGAAAGGAAACCAGGCAAGCCAAAAATGTGGTCTCCATGCAGATGGGTGATAAAGATTTTGCTGACCTTACGTGGTCGAATCGTGGTTTCAAGAATGCGATTTTGCGTACCTTCTCCACAGTCAAAGAGCCAGACTTCGTTAATCTCGTCCAAGAGTTTCAGGGCGAGACTGGAGACATTGCGGGCTTTAGAGGGCTGACCTGCCCCCGTTCCTAAAAATTGAATATCCATTCGATACTTTCTAATTAATCAATATATAACATGGCTGTGCGGTTTTCCGATCGGAAATAGCGCTTGCCAGAAAAAGCAGTAGCTTCTTGTAATAACTCCTCTTGGCTGTAACCTTTAAGACGCTTGCGACCATCAGCCAAGCTTTCCAAATCAGTCAGAGCTGTGAGACTCTCCACGCTAACAACTTCCTCGTCCCCGACAGCCTTCATGTAAATCCTTCCAGACTCCTCAAAGACTAGCTGATGAGGGAAAATTTGTGCAATTTCAAAGAGCAAGTCATCCGAGATTACCTCTTTATTTTCAGAGAAAATCCGACCGAGTCCCTCACTTTCATAGCAAAAACCAAAGGATTTACCAGACAGATTAAGCCGAACAAAAGGCTTATTTTCTATGGTGAAACTTGGTTCAACATTGTAAAGATTCAGTTCCTGACTGAGTTCCGCAAAATAATCCGTCGCAGCCTCAGGACTCTTTTTCTGGTAGAGTTCTGCAAAGTAAGCATTGACCACGCTAGGCGGAGGAGTGATCAGTGCCAACTGCTCTTGATTTGTTTTACCAGCTAGAAGTTGATCTAAGTAAACCTTATCTAGGCTTGTATAACCTCCATACTTTAGAGCCATCGTTTTAATATCAGTCATAAAATTCTTCTAACCTCCATTTGTTTTTCTCAGAAATGTAGCCTGTAATCACTTCGCCGTCTTCCTGATAATCACGTTCTTCAAGAATCGCAACACTTTCTAAATCATGAATCTTGTAAGATTTTGAAAAAGGCACGCGCAGGGTAAAAGATTCAAAAATATCCTTGATTTTCTCTAAAAATAGTGCCTGCAAATTCTCACGACTATCCTCAGACTTGGCAGAAATGAGGGCATAAGGCGTTAGGGTAGGCGTGAAATCCTCCACCAAATCCGCTTTATTATAAAGTGTCAGACGAGGAATATCTTCCATATCCAAGTCTTTTATGATGGACAGGACTGTTTTTTCATGCTCCTCGTGGTAAGGATTGCTGGCATCAATGACATGAACCAGAAGGTCCACATGCTTGCTTTCTTCTAAGGTTGACTTAAAACTGGACACCAACTCTGTCGGCAAATCTTGGATAAAGCCAACGGTATCTGTCAAAGTTACTTGGAGATTCCCCCCCAGATGGATACTCTTAGTCGTCGCGTCCAGAGTCGCAAAGAGCTCGTCAGCCTCATACTGGGTCTTACTGGTCAAGGTGTTCATGATAGTTGATTTCCCAGCATTGGTATAACCAATCAAACCAATCTTAAAGGTGCTGGACTCCAGACGTTTTTCTCTGACAGTCGCCCGATTTTTCTCAATCACCTTGAGCTGACGCTCGATATCTGTGATTTGGTTGCGAACGCTACGACGGTTCAGCTCCAGCTGGCTTTCACCAGGTCCACGGGAACCAATTCCCCCTGCCTGACGGCTGAGCATAATTCCCTGACCAACCAAGCGGGGCAAGAGATATTTGAGCTGGGCTAGGTGGACTTGGAGTTTCCCTTCATGGCTTCGAGCCCGCATGGCAAAGATATCCAAAATCAACTGCATACGGTCAATGACCTTAACACCCAGAACTTCCTCTAGATTGACATTTTGCCGTGGAGTTAAACGGTTGTTGACGATGACAGTGGTGATTTCTTCTGCATCGACCATGAGCGCAATTTCTTCTAACTTTCCAGAGCCAACAAAGGTCTTGGAATCATATTTTTCACGTTTTTGTCTGTAACTATCGACTACGACGGCACCAGCTGTCTTGGCTAGACTGGCCAATTCTTCCATAGAGAGGTCAAAATTGTCCATGCCCTGCAATTCCACACCAATCAACAAGACGCGTTCCTCTTTTTTCTCCGTTTCAATCATCTAAAAACTCCTCTATCTGGCTTAAAATGCGGTCTTGCACACCAGCTTCTCCAATCTGATAAAAGGTGATCTGCATGCGATTACGGAACCAGGTCAACTGACGCTTGGCAAAACGACGGGTAGCCTGTTTGAGACTCTCACTGGCTTCTTCCAAGGTTTGCTCTCCACGGAAATAGGGAAAGAGTTCCTTGTAGCCAATTCCTTTAGCAGCCTGCACATCAGGGTAATGATCAAAGAGCCACTTGGCCTCATCCAAAAGCCCAGCCTCAAACATCAGATCTACTCGGCGATTGATACGCTCATAAAGCTGACTGCGCTCATCGTTCAAGCAGATAATCAGCGGTTCATACAAGGTCTCTTGATTTTCCAAATCCTGACCAAAATGGGCAATTTCCAAGGCACGCATAGCACGACGACGATTAAACTGAGGAATTTCAAGGCCTGCTTGCGCCACAAGATGAGCTAATTCCTCATCTGAATATGGCTCCAAACTAGCTCGATAGTCCAAAATCTCCTCATGGGGAGTCTCCCCACCCAGGTGATAACCTTCTAGCAAGCTCTGGATATAAAGTCCAGTACCACCAGCAATAATAGCTAGCTTGCCACGACTGTGAATGTCCTCAATAGCCATCTTAGCTTCTGAAACAAAATCAAAAGCCGAGTAAGACTCGGTTACCTCTCTAACATCAATTAAATGATGAGGAACAGCTGCCTGCTCTTCTGGACTAGCCTTGGCCGTCCCAATATCAAGTCCTCGATAGACTTGCTGGCTATCTCCACTAACCACTTCGCCATTAAAACGCTTGGCCACTTCAATGGCAAGGGCTGTTTTTCCAACAGCAGTCGGTCCAACAATCACAATTATTTTTGTTTTCATCTTTTTTCCTTGAAAAATTCCCATTTTTTCGTTACTATTATTATAACACAAAAAGGTCAGTCAGAAAAATGTGACCTCTTGAGGAGGCTGGCTGATTGAGAATATAAAGGAGGAAGACTCATGGCTAAAGGATTCGCTAAAGGTCTTGTAACAGGTGTCGCAGGAACTGTCGCTGCGGTTGCAGGTGCAGTATACGCATTCAAAAAGAAAGTGATTGAACCAGAAGAGCAAAAAGCAGCTTTCATCGAAGAAAATCGTAAAAAAGCAGCTCGCCGCCGTGTATCACGTTAAGAAACAAAAGAAGTTGGGATTCATTATCTCAACTTCTTTTTTTCTATTTTTTTATACTCAATGAAAATCAAAGAGCAAACTAGGAAGCTAGCCGCAGGTTGCTCAAAGCACTGCTTTGAGGTTGTGGATAGAACTGACGAAGTCAGCTCAAAACATGGTTTTGAGGTTGTTGATGAAGCGACGCTGACGTGGTTTGAAGAGATTTTCGAAGAGTATTAAATAGCCAGGTCAAACTTTAACTGTGGTTTGACAGGGTCATAATCCACCAACTCAAAATCTTCTGCTTTGATATCAAAGAAATTAGTCTTATCTGGCACATTTAAAACCAAATGTGGTTGACAGTTTGACGGCTCACGGCGGAGCAATTCCTGAGCTTGTTCAAATTGATTGTCATAGATATGGAGGTTGTTGATAAAGTAGAAGAACTTTCCAACCTTCCAGCCGAAATGCTTGGCAATCATCATTTGAAGAGCTACGTACTGCATAGCATTGATGTGGTGGGCCACCAGCATGTCATTCGAACGCTGAGTCAAGGTTGCATCCAAATAGATTTCCCCATCTACACGGCGGACATCAAACATGGTCTGAAAGGCGCACGGGAGCAGCCCTTCTGTTTCTTCGAAAGCTTGATAATCCCAGAGAGAGATAATATTGCGACGGTTCCAAGGGTTGGCTTCCAACTGTTTGAGAATCTTATTGATGATGTCGTGTTTCTTAACAACTGCCCCATAGCGCTCACCTATGGTTCCTGTATCCCCCACTTCCCAGTCATTCCAGTAGTGGACATTGTACTTATCATTAAGCACTTCTAGGCTATTAGACTGGTCTTGGTAGATCCAGAGAACTTCTTTGATAGCTGATTTGATGGCGATAGGACGCAAGGTTGTGATGGGGAATTCGCCCTTTGCCAAGTCATACTCGGCAAAGGCACCAGTTACATACTTGGAGTTAGCAACAGTCCCATCCTTATACTTAGGACGTGCTTGCTCTGAAAAGACACCGTCTTTGAGGATTCGTTCAATATTTTCTTTAAAAATAGTATCTGCTTTTGTCATTTACTCTCACCTCATTTATTTCCTAACTAGTATAGCATAAAAAAAGAAAGGAGGAAAATCACTCGCTTATGGAAAGCAATTTTCTCCTTTTTTATTTTATTGCAATACAAGTGATGCTGCTCCAATAACTCCAGCGTCATTTCCTAGAGTTGCAAGAGCCAATTTTGTTGATGTGCGCACTTGTGGGAAGGTATTTTCATCGTAGACTTTTTGAACACCTTGTAGAAGGAATTCTCCCGCAGCTGACACACCACCACCGATAACGATTGTTGATGGATTAAGGATTGAACCGATGTTGGCACATGCAATACCCAAGTAACGTGAGAAGTTGCGGTAAACGATTAAAGCAAGGTCGTCTCCTTCTTTTGCCAAGTCAAAGACAGTTTTAGCTGTTACTTCTTCACCGTCGTCGATCAAACGTTTCAATTCTGCATCGCCTTCGTATTCATCTGCGTAACGACGAGTCAAGTTGACAATACCTGTTGCTGAAGCCACTGTCTCAAGACAGCCTTTCTTACCGCAAGTACATGCGATTGGTTGGTCAAAGTCAACAGTGATGTGACCAAGTTCACCTGCTGCACCAGCAACACCGTGAAGCAATTTGCCTTCAGCGACGATACCGCCACCAACACCTGTGCCGAGTGTCATAAAGACAACATCTGGTTGGTTATCACCAGCACCCATCCAACGTTCACCAAGAGCAGCTACGTTGGCATCATTATCGATAAAAAATGGAATGCCCAAGGCTTTTTCAATCTTTTCTTTAATTGGTTGAAGGGTTTTCCAGTTGAGGTTGTAGGCCCCGATAACAGTTCCTTTTTCACGGTCAACCACACCTGGTGATCCCATTCCAATACCTTGGAAGTCCGCTGCTGCCAATCCAAGCAAGTCCAAACGATGTTGAATAGACTCAATCATATCATCTACGATATGACTTCCCTCATCCAAAATGTTGGTCTTGATAGACCATTTTTCTTGGATTTCTCCTGCTGTTGTCAAGATTGCAAATTTGATAGAAGTTCCACCAAGGTCAATCCCAATAATCTTTTGACTCATCATATTCTCCTTTTTCATTATGAATTAACTGAAAATGCTTACAGTATTAGTATAACAAAAACTAATCGTTTGTGCAAAGGTTTGCATTAACTTTCTAAATTTTATCTGATTTATGGTTTCCAGAGACCTGAAGCATCTAAATAATAACGTCCTCCATCAACTCGCTCATTTTTAGCCATTTTGCCATCTGATTTCAAATAGTAGTTTCCTTGCCATGCATTGCGAGCGTATGAACCATCTGATTTCAAGTAATACCAGGCTTGATAAGAAGAGTCATAAACCCACTCACCTTGTGCCATTTTACCGTTTGACTTAAGGTAGTAAGCTCCTTGCCATGCATTTTTTGCATAAGAACCATCTGATTTCAAATAATACCAAGCTTGATAAGAAGAGTCATAAATCCATTCGCTCTGTGCCATTTTACCATCAGCTTTCAGGTAATAGCTTCCCTGCCAAGCATTTTTCACTGGATTGCCATTTCCATCAAAGTAATACCAAGCGCCGTCCTGCTTAACCCAACCACTTGTTGTTGCTGAACTTGTATTGTTTTGAGCCGCAGCTGATTGTTTTGCTTTAAAAGCACCCTTAGGAGCATTCTTCAATTCGCAAGCCACACCATCATGATCGCGATCTAACTTGGCAGAATATCCCGGTTCTCCCTCATGAATATCCGAGTATCCATTTGCCCAAGCTTCCTTACAGCTAGAAAAATGAATGTTTTCTTCTGCTAACACAGGCTGTGAAAACAAGGCTAAAACTGGCAAGGTAGCCAGACTCATTTTTAAAAATAGACGTTTGTTCATTTCTTTCTCCTATAATTATGATATCGTTTTCAATATTATTTTATCAAACTTATTTCAGCAATTCAAGGAAACTTCTGGTCTTTTCTACAAACTCCTTTGGTTTTGCTCTATTCAGAACATGAGAACCGTCAGGGATAATCTGGAACTGGGAATTTGACATCAGTTCTTGAATAGCTTTCATTGAACTAAGATTTGGCTTATCCTGACTACCACAAATTAACAAAGTTGGATAGGGACAATTCTTTGCAATCTCCCTTAAATCAAGTGTTTTTAATTCCTCAGAAACTCCAACCAGAAGCGATTTATCTGCTCCCTGTTTCTCAAATATCCTCTTAGGCAGCAATTTAAACATCAGCAACTGAATGTAAAAAGGGATATTGCCCGCTAGTTTCAATGGACAACCTGATAAAACCAAGGCCTGAAGATTTGGCAAATCGTAACTTGACAGCTCTAATGCAAGTGCAGCACCTAAGGACAATCCAATCAAAACAAAAGGTTCTGTCTCTTGAGCTAGGCGCTGATAAACTCGCTCCTTGACTTTTTGATAGCTGTTAACTTCAGAAGAAAATAACTCGATAGCCTCAGAAGGATAATCTGTCAGTAGATTCCGAACCTCTTTCCAAGACTCTGCTGACTGCCCTAACCCGTGTAAAAATACCTGTTTCATCTAGTTCTCCTCTAGGCTTAATTCATACAAGCCTCTCACTGCATTACAGGCGTAAATAGCTTCTGCTTGGGCTAAGTCTTTTAAGGTCAAAACTTTCTCTTCTACCTCTCCTGTTTCTAGTAAATACTGGCGATAAATTCCTGGCAAGATTCCAAGTCGGATAGGCGGTGTGTAAAGTTTCTCATCGATTTTCAGAACCAAATTTCCGATAGAGAGTTCAAGCAATTCTCCTCTTGTATTATGGTAAATTTTCTCTTGTTCCCCTAATCTCAAATGCGGTCGGTGAGTCGTTTTGAAATAGGTAAATGCTTGTTGCAAATCCGCTTCCTGAAGACAGAGTTGGGACTGACAAAAGCTTGTACTGAGGGATGTTAATACTTGACGATTGACTTCTATCTCTCCAGACTTGCTAAGGCTAATTCGCAAGCGGAAGTCTTGATTAATGTCACAAGCCTGACACTCTTCCTTTATCTTTTGTTTCAAGTCTTCTGCATCAAAAGGATAAGCAAAATAGCGACTAGCTGTACTCAGCCTTTCTAGATGTTGTTCTTCAAACAGCAGATTCTTATGGCTGATTTTCCCAGTCGTAATCAGTTTGAAACGAGCTTGTTTACGATAGAGAACAGCCGCCTTTTGATGAACTTCACGGTATTCAGACTCCCAGGTGCTATCCCATGTAATTCCTCCGCCAACTCCATAGATGGCTTTCCCTTGATACAGTTGAATAGTCCGAATAGCAACATTAAAAATTCGTCTCCCATTTGGAAGTAAAAGACCAATCGTTCCACAGTAGACTCCGCGCGGTTGTGGCTCCAAGTCCTTGATAATCTCCATAGTCGCAATTTTCGGAGCGCCCGTTATGGATCCGCAAGGAAAGAGTGAGCGAAAGATTTCAACAAGGTCAACATCCTCTCGCAACTGACTCTTGATGGTCGAAGTCATCTGCCAAACAGTTGAATACTGCTCTACCTGACACAGACGCTCCACATGCTCACTGCCCACTTCAGAAATACGGTTCATATCATTGCGCAAGAGGTCCACAATCATCATGTTTTCAGAGCGATTTTTAGGATCCTGCTCCAACCAACTAGCCTGCTCTAAGTCTTCATGGTCAGTTACCCCACGCTGAGTCGTTCCCTTCATTGGTCGCGTTGTCAACTCACGGTCATTTTGCTCAAAAAAGAGCTCTGGACTCATGGAAATCACTGCCATCTCGTCATGTTCAACATAGGCATTGTAGCCCGCCTCCTGCTCTACCACCATACGATTGTAAATGGCAAAAGGATCGGCACTCAAGTCCTGTTTGAGTTGGACAGTGTAGTTGACCTGATAGGTGTCACCCTGCCGCAAATGATGGTGAATCTGAGCAATCGCCTTTTCATAATCCTCTGAGGACGTCACTTCCTGCCAATTTGAAGGCAAATCAACCTCATCATAAGTCAGAGGAATAGGGGATGTTTCTACCCTATCATGAACTGTAAAATAAAGCAGGTACTCTGCCAATAAAGGAGCTTTATGAACTGCTAATTTCTCCTCAAAAGCAGGTGCAGCCTCGTAGCTGACATAGCCCACCACATAGTAGCCCTGCTCTTGGTAACTTTCCACTTGTGCCAGCAAGTCTGCCACTTCTGCCAAATCTCTGGTTTTTAACTCTTTGATAGGCTGGGTAAAAGTGTATCTCTCCCCCAAATCCCTAAAATCAATCACTGTTTTTCTATGCATACCTTAAGTATAGCATAAAATAAGAAAACCCTCATCCGCAAAGCAGATGAGAGGTTTCGATTATTTAAAGATTGAAGTTTTAAAGCTATTTGTTTGTTGAAGAAGTTTCTTGAAGAGTTTTTCTTTAAGTGATACAGTATTATCAAATTTAACTGAACCATTATTTAGAGTAGCTTTATCTTTATCAACAGCTGCAGCAAATGCATTCTTCAAGTCTTCGTAACTACTGTATGTAGTACCGTCAATTGTAACAGGGTTAAATCCTGCTTTCGCTTTATCAACAACTTCTTTGAAGTATTCTTTCTTCCAATCTTCTAGAGTATTAAATTTACCATCAGAAACTTTCTTAATGATAAAGTCATCACCTAGAGTAGCATGACCAGCTTTTTTAGACTCATTTTTCAACATGTTAGAAGCATAATTTAAGAAGCCTTTTTCATATCCAAAGTAACCCCACATACGGAATGTGTTATGTTTGAATGACATAGAGCCTGGAGCTCCTTCACTTGTATTACCACCATAGATACCAGCAGTGATAGGCACCGTTACATAGGCAGAGCCAAATCCAGTTGGGTCATAAGTACCATTACCAGGACCGTGTTTGGTCATGAAGTTCTTATCTACTAGGTCGTTAACAGAAGTTAAGTTATATTCTTTTTCTTCTGCATTCAAATCACGAACCTCATCGTATTGGTTCTTCGTATTAGCGTTACGTAGTTTTTTAGCAACTTTCTTGAACCAAGCGTTGTTTAGTGCTTTATCGTGTTTATCAATTACAGCTTCTCCTTCAAGATAATCAAGAAGCATAAGCGTATCATTGAAACCTTTCATGTAATGATCAATTTCAGCTCGAGAAGTAAGGTCGTTTGGATTAGTATTATACCATTGGTTTCCGTCATTTGGACGTTCATATGCCATGTTTAATCCAAGTGCTTTGAAGTCACCGTTTGGACTTGTTTCAGCAGGTGATTGCAACATACCTTGTGCAAATGCTTCTAGGTCAGTACCTTCACGGTGTCTTGAACCACCTAGGTAAACCATACGGTCATTTACGTGAGTCGTTTCGTGAGTGAAGGCTGAGATACCAAAGTCACTAATCATATCAGTAACCATGAAGAAGACTGAATCATCCTTATAAGGATTACCGTAGATACGAGCTACAGCTCCCATACGCCAGTCAGTAGCATGGTAACGACCTGTTGGTCCGTACAATTCACGGATAGGCGCTACATCCTTACCGCTATTCGTATGTCCGTATTTATCTGTGCTGATTCCTTTATAGTTTTGGTTATCTAACACAGGAGTTGGAACCATGTTATTGCTCTTAAGCAGTTGGTTACGAACTTTATCTAATGATAGACGAGACCAGAAGTCTAGGTAATTTTGTTGACCTTTAGCGACTTTATTGATTTCAGCTTTGAATGCTTCGCGTTCTTCGGCAGTATTCTTACCGTATTTTTCAAATGAACTGTAAGCCATAGTGTTATATGTTGAGATTAAGAACATATGTGCATCTTTTAAATTCAGAAGTGGCAGAATCATTTTACCGTGAACATCATTATTCAATCCTTCATAGGCTCTGTGTTTCTTATCAGCAAACTCAGGAGTTGTTGTTTTAGGTTCAACGATATATACATTATCTTTAGTTGCTTTTATAAACCAATCGTTTAAGTCTGTATCACTTGTGAAGAGACGCATATTATAGTCTAAGAAACTATTTAACTCGCCTATACCAATAACTCCACCGATCGTTTCGCGATAAGCTTCTAAAGTTCTATCACCTTTAATGTTACTTTCTTTAGAACCAACCTTAATCAAGAAGTCTAACACATTAACATTCTTACCGTAGAAATCAGGTTTGAATAGCATTAATTCTTTAATGTTAAAGTCATCGAATTTAACGCCGTAGTAACGATTTAGGTAAGATAATCCAAGAAGAACGGCAGCCTTATTGTCATCAATTTTCTTAATCAAGGCACGTTTTGCAGCTTCATCAGTGTTAAGCTGGTGATCTTCATTTTCTACTAACTTCGTAACAAATTGAGTAAGATTATCTTTAACGTACTTGAAGCTTTCTTCTAAGTACAAGTCCTTAATTGCATTGACTTTGTTGCCACCAGTTCTGCCCAAGTGTTGGTAAATCGGATCAGATTGCAATTCAACCGGACTTAACTTACTTTCAATAGCGCTGATTAAATCTGCACGATCTTTAACAACAATGTTTGGTGTGTAAACAACTTCACCAAGCTCAGCGACACTATATTCTTTCACTTGCTTAACTTTAGATTCTTTCGGTGAAATTGTAAAGATATCTTTTGTCTTATCTGCGTAGTGGACAAAAATGTGGTCAGCATCTGTAAGGTCTGTGACAAAGTCATTGCCTTTCATCGCCGTAACAGACAAGACTTCTTTAGTCATTAATGGACTATCAGCAGCTAATTTATTACCTTGATTTACAATCCATTCTTTATTGTAGAACGGTTGAAGTTTTTCGATGTTACGGTAAGCAAGCTCACGAGATGCATCGTAATCATCGATATTTTTGTATTGATTAGCTTTACTTACAATATTGTTCAGTTTGTCTTCAACAGGAAGTGTGCTTTCGAATTTATCAGCAGTGATTCCCATTTTAGCGATTAATTCATCAGCTTTTTCTTTAGTTATGCTAGGAATTTTTTTAGAATTATTATAAGTTGTTTTACCTTCACTTACACCCTCAACACTGAAGTTGCGCTTCGTTCTAGAGTATGTAAAGTAATCATCAGCATCAATATCAGAGTGACCAAAGACCATTTCACCAGTCTTAACTTTCATCATAGTGATGTTGTCTTCTATAGCACCTAGTGCCCAGTTAGTTCCTAGCAATCCACCAGACATAACTGCTTCTTTGAGTTCAATAGAGCCTTTTGCTACAGAGTTTCGAAGAGTACCTTCTTTACCTAAAGTATTGTTGTTACCACCGTTTTGAGATGAATATACAATTCCGGCAGCTTTAGCTTTGTTACCTGTGATTTCAGCATCAACATAAGCTTTTTCTACAATACCCTTCCAGTTTTCACCGACGATACCTGTTAAATAACCACCTCGATTTCCAGCAGCGTGTACTTTACCGATAAATGCAACATTACTTAATTTTCCACTACCATCAATTTTATTGATAACACCAGATACATCATTATTACCAACAACGTTACCTGTTACTTTAATATTCTCTACAGTGGCATTATTTTTGATAACATTCGCTAGTGGTGCAATCCTATCAGTCCCTGACATGTCGATATTTACATTTTCAAGTAGTAAATCTTTTACCGTACCACCGACAATATCACCGAATAAAGGTCTGTTCATATTGCTAATGGTAAATTTATTACCGTCAGTGCTTGTTAATGTTCCTTTGAAAGCATTAGTAACATAAGATTTTCCTGCTGGTTTAACGTTCGCTGCATTTAGATCTGCGCCAAGTTTAAACTCGCCAGTAGGATTCGCTTGCATATCTTTTACAAGCTCGTTGAAGTTATAGTAAACATTACCTTCTTTTAATTTTTGTTTTTCAAAGTAATGAACATACTCTTCGCTAAGTGTGTTATCCGCATTACGTTGAATCAAATCTGGTGCTTTGGCAGTGACTTTGTATAGAGTTTTTCCGTCTTTTTCTACTTCTTCAATCTTGTCAATAGCAAGTCTTGTTATTTTGTTATCATGAGTGGTCACTCGTAGGTAAAGTGGAGCAACATCAGTTGGTTTTTCTGTCAGCAAACTAGTATCTGTTTCGTTACCGTCAGCATCCACACTCATCAAGCTTGTTTCTTTGATGTTTTTGATTTCAACTTTTTTGAGGTCAAGTCTTAGCGGTTCTTCCTTCAGAACTTCTTCCTCATCACCCTCACCACGGTCATAAACCATCTTAGTTTCAAGTTTATAATCCTTGTAGTACTGCAAATCTGTCAAGGTAGTTGTCAGGTCGTCTGGTGAAACATTCAATGTTTTCACAATCTCATCACCTTTTTTCAGAGTTAAGGTGATAGATTTAATGGCTGCCTTGCTTGGATTTTCTAGACTATATTTAACATCTGAAGTACGCTTCAAATCCTTAGGTTCAACTGCTGTGATAGTCAATACTGGTTTTTCAAAAGTCTTGGTACCACGTTTCAAAATTTTGTCTTGAGGTGCCTCAAGGATTTCCTCTGTAACTTTTGGAGCGTCTTCTGTTTTAACTCCTTTAATGGTATTAAAGGTCTTGGTAATTTTTTTCTGACCCTCTTTACCTTCTTGAGCTACAACTTCTAAGCCTTTTTTCAGTTGGTCATCTTCTTTAACAACTTCCTTAAATGGAATCTTTTCAAGACTTTCTTCTACCAGAGTTCCTTCAATTGGTTTTATCCCACGACTTACCTGTTGGTTTACAGGTTCCTTGGTAACTTCTGTGCTAGTTGAAAGAACTTGGTCCGTTTTAACACCTTCTACTGTTTTATAAGTTGTTTTAGTAACTTGACTACCTTTTTCACCATTTCTTACGACAGTTTCTTCATCCGTGTACTTGGTTGGGTCCTCAGTAGTTTCAGTTTTGTAGTCTAAGTCTGTAGTTGATGTTTCAACAAGGGTTCCCTCAGTTACTTTGTACTCAGGTAACTGATCTTGTACAAGGGCTTGACCAGTTTTACCTTCCTCTTGGGTACCTTTCGCTTCAACTGGAGCCTCTGGCAGTTCGGGTTGAGTTAAGGATTGACCTTCCTTACCTACCTCTTGAGTTCCTTTAGACTCTACTTTAGCCTCTGGTAGTTCCGGTTGTGTTAGTGCTTGACCTTCCTTACCTACCTCTTGAGTTCCTTTAGACTCTACTTTAGCCTCTGGTAATTCCGGTTGCGTTAAAGCTTGACCTTCCTTACCTGCCTCTTGAGTTCCTTTAGACTCTACTATAGCTTCTGGTAGTTTCGGTTGTGTTAGTGCTTGACCTTCTTTGCCTGCCTCTTGGGTTCCTTTAGCTACTTGGTGGCTTGGTTCAGCTTGTGGTACTGGAGTTGGAGCAGGTTGCACCTCTTTCTTAGTTCCGACTGCAATGACTTGCGACACAGGATTTTGAACAACTTGGTCTTCAATGACTTCTCTAACTTCTTGACCATTGACCATTGAAACTTTGGTTACAATTCGACGCTGACCATTTACTCCGGCTGTGACGATACGAGTCTGTCCTTCTGCTAGATTCGCATCTGGACTTGTGACTGTTTCAAACGGAATCTCTACCAAGCTCTCTTCCAGTCTTGTCTGAGGATTCGCAGAAACTGGTTTTTCTTCAACAGCAGGGGCAACTGGATTCTCGACGACAGATTTCTCAACGACAGGTTCAGGAGTGACAGCAGGTCTTTCTTGAACGACTTCTGTTTTCTCGATTTCATTTGCATTTTGCTTTTCTACTGGCAACTGAGACTTCTCAGCTGAAGCTGGTCTTGATGGATGGAGTTCTGCTTCCTTGAAGTATCCGATGTATTCATAGCCATCAATGTGGATAATCCCTTCAGCCAAACCTTCATGTGTAGAGGCTGAAATAGTTTGGTTATAAGAAAGTAATTCTTTATTTTCAAATGCAAATGTCCCGTAAGGCACAAAGGTGCTAGCTCCTAAAGAACCAATCAAGAGAACACCTAGAACCTCTTTGCGACCTTTTTTGGACACCAAAAAGACTGCTAGTGAGGCCGTTGCCAAACCAAGACCTGCCAAGGCTAGTTCCTTACTTCCTGTGTATGGAAGTTGTTGACTGTTAGTTGCCTTCTTACGATAAACTACATAAAGAATATCATCATCTTGAAATTCTGTAGGAACCTCATGGTGAATCAGGGCTTTTTCAGACTCGGTCAATTCCTGCTCCGCCAAATAACGGTAATGAACACTATGAGCACTGCCAACTTCATTGGCTTGAACCTTATCTACTGAAAGGGCACTGGCTCCAAAAAGGAAGGCTCCGATGGCTACAGGACCTACCCCAACAGTTAGCTTACGAATTGAATATTTTGTGATTTTTTCTAGTTGCTGTTTTGTTTTTCTCATTTTCACGACTTTCTAATAGAATCTTGTGGATAATGCGCACGCGCACCTCCAATTAATTTTGGACGACTAGCCAATGCCGTTACGTGGGCATGACCAATCTCTCTCAAAAGAGGGCGAATCGGAACCTGAACATGCTTGACATGCATGCCAATTGCAGTGTCTCCGATATCCAATCCAGCATGAGCCTTGATAAATTCAACCTCAACTGGATCCTGCATAAACTTGAAGGCTGCCAATTGACCCGAACCTCCTGCATGAAGAGTAGGAAGGACACTAACTATTTCCAGACCAAACTGTTCTGCCACCTGACGTTCAACGACGAGGGCCCGATTGACATGTTCACAACCTTGAACAGCTAGATGAATTCCTTTTTCCTCTAAGATATCTAGGATGGTCTTCACAATAATTTCCCCAATTTCTTGGCTGGATTCCTTACCAATCTGACCACCTATCACTTCACTAGAAGAAAGGCCCAAAACAAAGATAGATCCTTGCTTCAAATTGGCCTTTTCTAATACATCTTTTACAATTTGGCTTGTTTCTCTTTGAATGTCTTTTTCCTTCATACTTGATACCTCTTTTGTCACTATCTATCATATCGTTTTTTCTACGTTTTAGCAAGATAGACAACCTGAAAATCTTACTCCAACCTGCATAAAACTCCCAGAATTGACTGGGAGTTAGCTAGTTTCTATTCTATTTATGTATATTTCAACTGTCGTCCCTTTTGAGGGAATAGAATCGATCTTCATCTGGTAATCTTCTCCAAAATGAAGTTTGAGCCGTTGGCCAACATTTTTCAGACCAACTCCCCCACGTTTGAGTTGACTTTGACTACTATCGCCAGCATCTTGGAAGCCAACTCCATCATCTTCAATACGGATGACCAAGCCCGAATCCTGTTTCTGGACAGAAACTCTAATATGTCCTTGACCTTCCTTTTCCTTAATGCCATGGTAAAGAGCATTTTCTACCAAGGGTTGTAACACCAACTTGGGCAAGACTAAATTATCAAAGGCAGGATTTTCATCAATTTCGTATTCCAGCTTATCTCCATAGCGTTGTTTCTGGATAAAGAGATACTGGCGGACATGGTTGATTTCGTCAGACAGGCAAATCAAATCCTTCCCCTGATTGAGAGCCAAGCGGAAATAGGTTGCCAAGGACTTGGTCACCTGCACCACTCGCTGACTGTCCTGAAATTCAGCCATCCAGATGATGGTGTCCAAAGTGTTATAGAGGAAATGCGGATTAATCTGGCTGGATAGAGCTTGAAGTTGGTACTGACGGGTTGTTTCTTCCTGCCTGCGCACATCTGCCATCAGCTGATCAATCTGATCCAACATGGCATTAAATTGGCGAGTCACTTCTCTCAGTTCATGGGCACCAGTTTCCTTGGCACGAAGATTCTGATTACCAGAAGCAATCTCCAGCATGGTTTCTCTCAAGTCATTCATAGGAGCAATCCAGCGTTTAAGACTAAGCCACACCAAACAGAGACAGGCAAGAAGAGAGGTGAAACTGGCTCCAAGCAAGGTCCACATGAGCTGACTCCGAACTTGCTCTAACTTCTCCAGCGAAGACACCCCAAGCACCGTCCAATCAGTTCCAGCAATCCTTTCCTGACTGACGTAGGATTTGTGATCTGGAGTATAACCCTGCCCTGTCTCGATATAGGGTTTCATGGCCTCCATTTCGCTAGCTGAGCTATAGACTGTGTGTTGAGGATGGTAAACAAATTCATGGTTTTCATTGATGATAAAGGCAAAGCCTTGCTGACCCAACTGAAGCTGGTTAAGATAGGCTTCCAGAGTTTCATAAGAAATATCCAAACGAAGCACGCCCAGATTAGCTCCCTTTGCATCAACAAGTTCCTGAGTGACAGAAATGACCCACTGACTATCTGATTTACGAGCTGGAGTCAAAACTGGCGTGGCTCCCTGATGAATAGCCTTTTGATACCAATCCTCAGCCATCATATCAGAGGAAGTTTTCATCTGCACACTGTCATCTGTAGAAATAACCTGACCTGATTTGGTGACCAGGACTACCGTTTTCAAGTCCTGGTCTGACTTTAAGATGGTCAAAAACAAATCTCGAATTCCCTTGACCTTGTCTTGAATGGGATTATCAGCATAGGCTAGGACATCCGTCTGCTGGGTCAAACTAGTCGAGGTGGTTTCTAATTTTTTGATATAAGACTGGATAAAGTGGCTAGTCTGACTGATAGTCGTTTGGCTATTGCCCTCAATAGTAGCCTCAATAGCTGAAGAACTAGATTGATAGTAGAAAGTCCCAACTAGAGCTAGGAGAATGAGAAAGACCAGAAAGATGGAAATAACCATTCTGACTAGGAGAGAAGAACGCTTCATCGACCTTCCCCCTTCTTAAACTGACGAGGTGTCACACCTGCAATCTGCTTAAAGCGTTGGGTAAAATAGTTCATATCTTCAAAACCAACCTTCTCTGCGATCTCATAAATCTTCAGATCTGTAGTTAAAAGCAAGAGCTTGGCTTGTTTGACACGTTCTCGCACCAAATAATCCTGAAAAGGCAGGCCCAACTCTTTCTTAATCAAAGAACTCAGATAAGTCGGGCTAAAGCCCAAGTCACTGGCCAAGCTCTTTAAACTAAATTGACTATCAGCTAGATGAGACTGGATTTTCTGGGCCATGTTTCCTTCAAACTTATCGGTTAATAAATCTTGTAACTGCTCTTCTTTTTCTTCCTTGTCCAACTTTTGCTTGATTTTCCCCAGCATTTCCTCAATATCCTGACGAGAAAAAGGCTTAAGCAGGTAGTCATCCACACCGAGTTTGACAGCAGACAAGGCATAATCAAAATCATCGTAGCCTGTCAAAAAAACTAGATGAATCTGAGGATAGGTTTCTCGGACCAGACTGGCCAACTGGATGCCATTTAGCTGAGGCATGTTGATATCGGTTAAAATGATATCTGGCACCTGCTTTTGTATCAATTCCCAAGCCTGCCTTCCATTTTCAGCTTGACCGATGATTTCCATATCGTAGGCTGCTACATTGACCAGCTTGGTCAAGCCTTGTCTTACCAGATATTCATCTTCTACGATTAAGATTGTGTAGGTCATGCTTCTCTCCTTTGTCACTTACTAGTATCAGTATAGCAAAATTCTCCGCTAACTGCTTAGGAAAGACCTCTTAATCAACATAATCTAGTAAATAAGCATAGCCTTTTTCTTCCATTTGGTCTTTGGGAATAAAGCGGATAGAGAGACTATTGATACAGTAGCGCAAGCCACCCTTGTCCTGTGGTCCATCCGTAAAGACATGGCCAAGGTGAGAATCTCCCACTCGGCTCCGCACTTCCATGCGTGTCATATTGTAGGACTTATCTTCCTTGTAGGTGGCAACATCTGGACTGATTGGTTGGGTAAAACTAGGCCAGCCACAACCAGACTCAAACTTGTCCTTTGATGAAAAGAGAGGTTCACCAGTTGCTACATCCACATAGATACCAGATTCAAATTTATCCCAGTAGCGGTTTGAAAAAGCTCGTTCTGTTTGATTTTTCTGGGTAACTGCATACTCCTCAGGCGACAAGGTCTTTTTCAATTCTTCATCACTTGGTTTGGGATATTTGCTGGCATCAATGACAGGATAAGCCGCCTGATTGACATTGATATGGCAGTAGCCATTTGGATTTTTCTTGAGATAGTCTTGGTGATAGTCCTCAGCCACCACAAAATTCTTCAAGGCCTCCTTTTCAACTGCTAGAGGTTGATCGTATTTCTTCGCTACCTCATCAAAGACTTGGTTGATTACCTCTAAATCCTTGTTATCTGTGTAATAAACACCGGTACGGTACTGGGTTCCCACATCATTTCCTTGTTTATTTTTGCTGGTTGGATTGATAATGCGGAAATAATGAAGCAGGATTTCCTTAAGGGAAATTTGCTTGGCATCATAGGTAACATGGACAGTCTCCGCATGACCTGTTTGGTTAATCAATTCGTACTTGGTTGTTTCCCCTCTACCATTTGCATAGCCTGATACGGCATCGGTCACACCGGGAACGCGTGAGAAATATTCCTCAACTCCCCAGAAACATCCCCCAGCTAGATAAATTTCGTGCAAGTCTGCATCTTTACTAACTTCTATTTTTTTCACTGTTTTTCCTCCTTGGCTAACTGATGCTTTCTCAATTTGCGAGCTATCTGTCTGCCCTGCATTTCGCATCAATAGAAAATAGAAACCGGTTATGGCTAGGAAAAAGATTCCTGCCAAGACAAACAATTTTATTTTATCATTCATGACCTTTCTCTACCCCATTTCTTTCAATGTTTTTAAAATCATATCCTTATCCATAAAACCAGGTTGCGTTTTGACCAGCTTGCCTTCCTTGTCTATAAAGGCTTGAGTTGGATAAGAACGAACACCATAACTTTCTAAAAGTTTACCTGATGGGTCAATTAGAACTGGGAAATGTTTATAATCCAAGCCCTTGTACCAGTTCTTAAAGTCTGCTTCTGCTTGTTCCCCCTTATGTCCAGGAGACACCACTGTCAAAACTACATAGTCATCACCAGCATCCTTAGCAATTTCATCGGTATCTGGAAGACTGGCTAGACAGATGGAACACCAAGAAGCCCAGAATTTGAGATAGACTTTCTTGCCCTTATAATCAGATAAACGGTAAGTCTTGCCATCTACTCCCGTCAGTTCGAAATCAGCAACCGCCTGACCTTTAGTCGCAGTTTGTGAACTGACTTGTTCTGTTTTTGTTTGCTCCTTCATAGTAGATTCGTCTGACATATTTTTAGCCGAACAGGCTGCCAAGCAACAGATTGAGCCGACTCCAAGGAGACATGTTTGCCATTTTTTCATTTCTTCTTCCTCTCTATTCAAATAATGTAGTCAAAATGGAAGCATTTCCCAAAAGCACCAAGATTCCCATCACGATAATGAGGAAACCACCCACTTTTTTGAGGGTTCCGAGGTAGGGATGGAGTTTTCGGAAATGTTTCAAAACATAGCTGGAGGCTAGGGCTAGAACCAAGAATGGTAGCGCCAAACCTAACGTGTACACCAACATGAGACCAGCTCCCTGCCAAGCACCTGAGCCACCTGAAGCCGCCAAGGCCAAAACAGAACCAAGAACCGGCCCTACACAAGGCGTCCAAGCAAAACTAAAAGTCAACCCCAGTAAAAATGCCTGACTATAGCCATTCCCCTTTTGCCCCTGTCTCTGTAATTGTAGCCTTCTTTCCTTGTAGAGTCCCTTCAAATGTAAGACTTCCATCTGGTGCAAGCCTAAGAGAATGATCACCGCACCCGTCACATACTGAAACCAAGAGGCATACAAAAGGTTTCCTAAAAAGCCAGCTCCATACCCCAGTAGGATAAAGATAAAGGAAATCCCCGCTATGAAAGCTAGAGTTCTCAATAAACTAACAATTGAGATTGAAAATTTGCCGCTAGAAGCCTGAGCACCATCTTTATCATCCAACAAGACCCCTGCATAGACCGGTAATAAGGGTAAGATACAAGGAGAAAAGAAGGAGAGAATTCCAGCAAGAAAAACACTGATAAAAAAGATAATATTATCCATTGCCTTCCTCCATTCTTTGATTTGATAGGACTATTATATCCTCAAAACTCCAGAAAAAACAGGGATAATGATAGGGAAAAATAGGAATTTAATCAGGTTATGTAAAAAAGCCAGACAAAGTCTGACTTTGATGGAAACTGAAAAGAAATTTCACTAGTCTTCCCTACTTATCTGATAATAAATAAGGTCCGCAACGTAGTCTTTTCTCTCCACACCATTGGCAATAGTTTTTAGATAGGACATTCCAGCCTTCTCCATCACACGGCCTGAAGCTGGGTTAAGACTGGCATAACGAGCTCTGACCTTTTGAAAGCCTGCTTGAGTAAAACAAAAGTCTAACACAGCTTTCAAGGCCTCCGTCATCATACCACGACCCCAATAATTTTTTCCTAAAATATACCCAATTTCACAGCTAGAGTCAATCTCATCCATTTCAACGATACTGATATCTCCTATCACTTGCCCAGGATTTTCTTTGAGACAAATAGCCCATTTGTAATAGTTGGGATTGGTATAGTATGAAACCCAATTTCGAATCGAGTTCCGAGTCACTTCAACATCAGGATGAGGATCCCAGGTGACATAGGTCAGATTCTCAGGAGACGAAGCCCAATTTTGAAACATGGCTTCCGCATCACTCTCCACAAATCTTCTCAAAATCAAACGTTCTGTCTGTATCATTTGCGTACCAATTGCTTTCATAATGTTACCTCGTTTTCTTATTTCTAGGCTCGGGCTAAAAAGGTCCCCCGGACCTTCTTCGCTTTCTCATTTCTAGGCTCAGGGTAAAAACCTCCACTGGAGGTTTTTACTCCCAAAAATCATCAAATACGGTGATTGGTAGGTGGCGTTTGTGTTGGCCTTTGTGCCACCAGTTTTCGATTCTTGCTTGAGCTTCTGGGCTGATTGTTTTGCCTTCTAGGTAGTCGTCAATCTCTGCATAGGTGACTCCGAGGGCTACTTCGTCAGCTAGACCTGGTTTATCTTCTTCTAGGTCTGCCGTTGGGATTTTTTCATAAAGGGCTGGGTCTGCACCAAGCACCTTCAAGAGTTGTTTTCCTTGGCGTTTATTGAGGCGGTAAAGAGGGAGAATGTCTGCACCACCATCACCAAACTTAGTAAAGAAGCCTGTGATATTTTCCGCAGCGTGGTCTGTTCCAATGACCGCTCCGCTATGGGAACCAGCAAGGGCATACTGAGCAATCATACGGCAACGAGCCTTGATATTGCCCTTGTTAAAATCTGAAACAGGACTACCTGTCGCATCAACTGCAGCTGTCATGGCATCAGCTGATTCCTTGATATTGACGACTAAACTGACATCTGGTTGGATGAATGATAAGGCTTTTTGAGCATCTGCTTCATCAGCTTGCACTCCATATGGCAGGCGAACAGCGATAAATTTGTAGCTGTCGTCTCCCGTTTCTGATCGCAGTTCTTCCATAGCTAGTTGAGCTAAACGTCCTGCTAAGGTTGAGTCTTGTCCTCCAGAAATCCCTAGTACAAAGGTTTTTAGGAAGGGATGTTTTTTCAGGTATCTTTTTAAGAAATCAATGGAACGGCGGATTTCTTCCTGGGCATCAATCACTGGTTTCACGCCCAATTCTTGGATAATCATTTCTTGCAAACTCATTCTTCTTCTCCTTCACCGAGGGCTTCCTTGCGCATCTTGTCAATCAAGTCCATCTTGTCTTGCCATACATCACGCGCCAAATCCACTGGATAGTGTTGCGGATTGAGCACACGCTTGTACTCATCCCAAAGCTTGTCAAATTCCTTACGAGCATAATCCTGAATCTCAGTCAAGCTAGGCAAGTTGTAAATCAATTTCCCGTCTTTAAAGATATCCACCAAGAGAGGAACGGCATCAAAATTACGAACGGTCTTCTTGATGTAGGTATAAGTCGGATGGAACATCTTGATTTCTGTCATGTCGCTCACATCCACACCGTCATAAGTGATGTAGTCGCCTTCTGACTTGCCTTTTTCACGACTGGTAATACGCCACACCTGCTTCTTACCTGGCGTAGACACTTTTTCAGCATTATTTGACAGCTTAATCGTATTGCGCATGTTCCCATTTTCATCTTCGATTGCAACAATCTTATAAACTGCCCCAAGAGCTGGCTGGTCATAGGCTGTAATCAGCTTGGTTCCCACACCCCAGACATCAATCTTGGCCTTTTGCATCTTGAGGTTGAGGATGGTATTTTCGTCCAAATCATTTGAAGCATAAATCTTAGCCTCTGTAAATCCAGCCTCGTCCAATTGCTGACGGACTTTCTTAGAAATGTAGGCAATATCCCCAGAGTCAATCCGCACACCCATAAAGTTAATCTGATCACCCAGCTCACGCGCCACCTGAATGGCAGCTGGCACACCGATACGAAGGGTGTCATAGGTATCCACAAGAAAGACGCAATTTTTGTGGGTCGCAGCATAAGCCTTAAAGGCCTCATAGTCGTTACCATAAACCTGTACCAAGGCATGGGCATGGGTCCCCAAAACAGGAATATTAAAGAGTTTACCAGCGCGCACGTTGCTGGTTCCATTGGCACCACCAATCACCGCTGCGCGTGTTCCCCAGATAGCTGCATCCATTTCTTGAGCCCGACGTGTCCCAAACTCCATTAAAGGTTCATCTTCAATGACTGAACGAATACGAGCTGCCTTAGTCGCCACTAATGTCTGGTAGTTGACGATGTTCAAAAGAGCCGTTTCGACCAATTGACATTGGGCTAGAGGACCTTCCACCTGCACAATTGGCTCATTAGCAAAAACCAAGTCCCCTTCTTGGGCAGAACGAACGGTCAACTCCAACTTGAAATTGCGGAGATAGTCCAAGAATGCCCCATGATAGCCAAGCGACTCCAAGTAGGCGATATCACTATCTGAAAAACGCAAGTCTTCAAGATAGCTCACAATTCTTTCCAAACCTGCAAAAACTGCATAGCCATTCTTAAAAGGCTGTTGGCGGAAATACACCTCAAAGACCGCCTTCTTGTTGTGAATCCCTTGGTCAAAGTAAACCTGCATCATGTTGATCTGGTACAAGTCCGTGTGCAATGTCAAACTATCATCTGGATACATACTTTTCCTACTTCCTTAGCTAGAAATACATAAAAATTTTCAAAAACTTTCATGTATTCCAATAAATTAGTACTATTATAACACATTTTAGCTGGATTGAGAAAAGAGTAACAAGCTATTCTCCACTCTCCAATTCATCCATGTCTTGTTCAAACTTTTTCTGAGCCCATTCGCCATAGCTCTTAAGACCAAGATTGCCAATAAAGACCCAGGGAAGGTAAATAACATAAGTAATTGCCCAAGCAGATAGGTATTTAACGTTCAAAGGATTGTGCTGATAAACTTCTATGTTGAATTGATAATTCTCTAACATCAAAAGAGCCGTAATAGCCAAGGTTAAGAAAAAACAACCCAAAATCGTAAAATGAAAACGACTATAGTAGGTCACTCCCAGATAACGTGCACGATTGAAAAAGAAGAAAATTCCTACTATCAGAGTATAGACTAGAAAATTCGGATTAAAAAGAGATGGGGCCAACACTGCCACCAAATAGCTTAGAAGTACAAGCCCAATAAAGAGTGAAAAAGACTCTGCCCCAGCTTTATTGATTAATTGTTCTTCTCTTTCGTCAAGTAATTGATAATGAATGAATTTATTTACCATCTTCTTCCTCCCAAACTTGCTGATTTCTGCGATTCAAGTATAGGATAACTCGGTCCATCGAATAACTCCCAACGAGATAGATGATAACTGCTAGAACCACTTTTAGGGAGTACTTCCAAGTCAATAGATTGACCAGTTCCTCGCGATTTCCTACGATATCAATCAATAAAATCACTATAGAAAATCCCAAAGCAGATAAAATTCTTTCTTTTCCAGTATTCTCAACAATATCTCGAATATCAATTCCTACATACATGCGGCGAATAATGGCATACAAACCGACTCCAATCAATAAAAGTAATTCTGGTAAATAGGATAGAAGCGTTAAATTAAAAATATAAACTTTGGCAAAAATTTCCAGTGCCAAAAATAGGTACATACCCAAGAGAATTTCTCCTGAAATATTTCCATCCAATTTTTCCGTACGTTCATCTTTGATAACAAGTTTTTTTCTATTTTTCATCTTCTTCCTCCCAAAATAATTGGTCTAGGGTTTTCCCTAAACATCTGCAAATGGACTGGCAGAGCGAGAGACTGGGATTATATTTTCCCGCCTCTATCAAACCAATAGTTTGGCGCGTCACACCAACAGCCTCTGCCAGTTGACCTTGTGTTAAATCAAGCTCAACCCGAGCTAATTTTAATTTTAAATTTTTAGCCACCTGCGTCCTCCTTATAGTTTTAAAAAGTTGCGCCTCTTTTTAACAACATTATATCATATATCTAACTCGATGCAATATATAAATGTCATTTTGTAAAATTTTATTAACAAAAAACTCTCTACCATAAAAAATAGAGAGTGTTAAGTTTAAATATAGGATTTCAAAATATCGACGACATCACTTCTTTTCTTAACCTGATAGGACTTGATTCCCAATTTCTTAACTGCGATTGTATTGGCTTCAATATCGTCTAGAAAGACACAATTTGTAGGATTTAACTGGTATTTATCGAGAATCCCCTTCATACTTATGTCAAGCCCCCCTCTTTGCTTTATTCTCCTTACAAATCCTTTTGGTAATAATATCTTTGCCCAATGTAGGGATAGTCTTGTAACCTAAAGACTTCCTTGTAGCCATGCCTTTTATAAAAATCAGGAGCTTGAAACTGGTAGGTATTGACAAAAGCAAAACGACAGTTTCGATTCTTAGCTTCAGTTTCTGCTTGCTGCAATAGCTTTGAACCGATTCCTTGCCTTCTCAGTTCCTCTTTTACAAATAAATACTCGATTTCTAGCCAATTTCCAAAAGTCTCTGCTATCAAACCTGCCAGGAGATTGCCCTTTTCATCTTCGACATAAAGATTAAGTGGCTCACTTTCAGCCTCTTCTCTTTTGGAACGATTATAAGCACGAATCAGATTCCCAATTTCTTGCGCCTTCTGGGAATCCTCATTTTCCAATTTAAAGTACATCTAAACCTCCTTGAAAACTGATACAGCTTGATTATAAATTTATTACAAGGATTTAGAAGTTGCGGTGCACTATTCTAGATTCAATATACTATACCTCTTCCTCCCTACTCACCTGAGTACAATCCTATTTAAAAAACATGGGCTCATATCAAAAAGCACCTCAAAAAGGTATTACCAAGTTGCAATACTTTTTTTGAGGCTCTTTTGTCTTGTTATTTTTTCAATTGACTATAAAATCTCCAATTTAATTGCTCGTCATTTTGTAAAGAGACTAAGAGGAACTGTATTAAACGAATTATAATCTGTATAAATAACCTTAATGTTCCATTATTAGATGTACACCGTAAAATACCTGCATAACAAATATAAAATATTAATCGTTATGCAGGAAACCTATCTATCCAATCAAGTAAGAAATAATCAGTAGGATATGTTCCAAAACTTCAAATCGCTTGTATATCAAATATCATGAGACGCTTACAAAAGTTTAAATAACATAATTTTTAACTATATTTTCAGCTACAATATTCCTCTGCTAATCTTACACATTATATTTAATCTTCTTTTCTTCGACCTACATATAGGCTCAATAGAATACCGCTACCTAAAAGAACAGATATATAATCAGATTGACTTCCAGTTTCTGGTAATTTTTCCCCATGGTTTTCTTTAACTGGAGTTGCTACTACTGGGTTAGCATTTACTGGAGTTGCTGGTTGACCCGGTGTTGGTACTACTGGTGGTTCTGGTTTAACCGGTACTTCTGGTGTTGGAACAACTGGAGTTGGAACAACTGGAGTTGGTTGTACTGGCACATTTGGTGTTGGTTGCGCTGGTACTGTTGGAATATCTAATTTTGGTACCTCTTGTACTTCTGGCATTCCTGGTACTCCACCATTGAATTCTGGTAATTCGTGATTTTCAGGCATTCCTGGTACTCCACCATTGAATTCTGGTAATTCGTGATTTTCAGGCATTCCTGGTACTCCACCATTGAATTCTGGCAATTCATGAACTTCTGGCATTCCTGGCACACCACCGTTGAATTCTGGCAATTCATGAACTGGTGGTTCTGGCATTGCAAATGTTGGTCCTTCTGGCACATTTGGTGTTGGAGGAACTGGTTTGTCATTTGATGGTGTTACTGGTTTGTCTTGGCATCCACATTTATCATCTTTGCCATCCTTACCGTCTTTGCCATCACGTCCATCACGACCATCTTTACCGTCTTTAACAACTATTTTTGTCACAGTTCCGTCAGAATTGATGATTGTGATTGTATGACTACCATCTCCATTATCTTCAACAGAAACTTTTGGTGATTTACCATCTTTACCGTCTTTAATCACCATTTCTGTCTTACTTCCATCAGGATTAATAATTGTAACAACGTGAGTTCCATCGTTATTATTTTTAACAGTTACAGTTGGTGAAACGCCATCTTTGCCATCTTTGATAATAGATTTGTATTCACGACCATCAGAATCAACGATTGTTAAGGTGTGAGTTCCGTCTCCGTTATCAACGATGTTCGCTTTTGGTGATTTACCATCAAAAATTGTAGTTGTCGTTTCTTTACCATCAGTTCCTGTCACCTTAATAGTGTGCGAACCGTTGTTGTTATCAATCACTTCAAGTTTTGGTGCTTTACCATCACGAACTGTAGTTGTTGTAGTTGTACCGTCTGAGTTCACAACTGTAATCGTGTGAGTGCCATCTCCGTTATCCACAACCTTAGCAGTTGGTGATTTACCGTCACGAACTGTAGTTTCAGAAACAGTACCATTACCGTTTTCTATACGAATTGTGTAAGTACCATCATGGTTGTCAGTAACAGTCGCTACTGGTGATTTACCATCTTTAATGATTGTCTCAGTAATAGTTCCATCACCATTTAGAACTGAAATCTTATGAGTTCCATTTTGTTCGTCAGTTATAGTAACTTTTGGTGATTTACCATCACGAACTGTGGTTTCAGTTGTCACACCTTCTGGATTTGTAATAACGATTGTATGACTTCCGTCTCCATTGTCACGAACAGATGCGGTTGGAGTACGTCCATCAACACCGTCACGTCCATTCTTAACAACAAACTCATTCTTAGTTCCGTCTGGGTTAGTGATTGTTACTGTGTGGCTTCCATCTGGGTTTTCAGTAGTTGTTGCTGTTGCAGCTTTACCATCTTTGATGATAGCATTGGTAACATTGCCGTCTCCATCTGTAACTTTAACAGTATGAGTTCCATCGTTATTATCTGTTACTTCAACTTTTGGAGTCTTGCCGTCTTTACCGTTTTTAACAACTGTTTCTTTAGTTGTTCCATCTGGATTTGTTACAGTAATTGTATGGCTTCCATCTGGATTTTCTGTTGTTGTGATATTGGCAGTTTTACCGTCTTTACCATCTTTGATAATAGCATTCGTAACATTGCCATCTTCATCCGTAACTTTAAAAGTATGAGTTCCATCATTGTTATCAGTCACTTCAACTTTTGGAGTCTTACCGTCTTTACCGTTTTTAACAACTGTTTCTTTTGTTGTTCCGTCTGGATCTGTTACAGTGATTGTATGACTTCCATCTGGATTATCTGTTGTTGTAATAGTAGCAGTTTTACCGTCTTTGCCATCTTTGACTTTAGTAGTTGATTCAGAGCCATCTCCATTGCGTACTGTAATAGAGTATGTGCCATCTCCATTATCTGTCATCGTTACAACTGGTGATTTACCATCTGCTCCGTTTGCTCCTGTTTCACCTTTATCACCTTTTGTAATTTTAGGAACCACAGTTGCTGTAACTAATGGACTAGTAGCTTTATTTGGTTCAGTTTGTGTTACAAAAATATTATCACCTTTCACCACGGCTTTGTCTAAAGTAACTGACCATGTTCCCTCCGAAACTGTAGCTGTTTTAACGGTACTATCTGGAAGGGTAACACTAATAGTAGAATCTGTTATCCCTGTTCCTGTAATCGTTGTAACACCTTCGATAATGGCATCTACCATCGCTTCCTTGGATACAACTAATCCCGATTGAGGAACAACAGTGGCACTGATGTCATTACTAATCGTTTTGTTTACTTCTTTTTGTCGAGCAGAAATACTTTGTCCTTTTACAAGAGGTGCTGGCGTATCTACCATCCATGTTCCATCCTCTACCACTAAAGCTGTTTTCTCAACTCCATCTGGAAGCGTAACGGTAACCGTAGCTCCTGCAACACCGCTTCCTTTAATTACATTAGAACCTTCTTTCGCATCTGTAATAATAGGAATCTTAGAAATAACTTCTACTACATTCAAGACAAAGGTTTCTCTAGCTTCACCACTACCTAATAGATCATCATTTCGCGCAATAAAAGTAAAAGTTATAGTACCCGTTCGCGTAGGAGTCCCACTAATGGTGTGTGTGCTGGCGTCATAGGTCAATCCATAAAACATCTTTAAGAATGCATCAATGTACGATTCCTCCATACCTCTTTCACTAGCATGATTAATATATCCACTACTGCCAAAAGAATCAAGTAATGCATCACTACCGTAAATCTTTGCATGATCATTTAGTTCTATCGTTGAGGGTTCCATAGGAGTCCCTACTTGGATGGTTTGATGATTGTGGGGAATCCTAATAGTAGCTGGAAGTGGATCTACCTGAATAGTCACTGTAGCTTTTCTTTCATTACCACGTATACCACTTGGGTTAGCAACCATTGTAATTGTAAAGGTTCCAGCTTGAGTAGGCGTTCCTTCAATCACCTTCTTATCGCTATTGTAAATAATCCCCTGAGGAAGAGTCCCGCTTTCTACACTAACCTCTATCCCATCTGGTACACTCACCGCCACTGGAGCAATCGCTGACATAACAGTCGTATGTCGTTCCTGATTATCCATAAAGTTAAATTCCTTAGCAGTCACCGTCAATGGAATCGTTAATTCATTTCTAACACCACCAGCAACTCCTGTGAAATTTTTGTCTAAGAATGTTGACAAATAGATTATGTGTTTCCCCACGACTGTAGGTATTCCCGTAATCTTGCCTGTTGACGCATCATAGCTTAAACCAATATCAGATAGAGAACCAAAATAACTATAATCACGTTCCTTCACCAGTACATTTAGTTGTAAGGTAGAATGTGGTTCCTTGGTGACTGTAATAGTCGGAATAGAATCCTTGGCTGTTACTTCAACAGATGACCTATCTGCCTCTAAAATCGGTGTTAACGGTTCTACACGAAGAGTTACCTGCCTTCTTGTAACTTGACCTCCAAGTGCCTGTGGCATAACCGCCCGAATATTAAATTCATAGGTACCTACCCCTTCTGTTGGATTTCCTATAATTTGATGATTGGATGCATCATATCTCACTCCAGACGGAGCATTCTCTAAATCAATTGTTGCACGTTCATCAAAATCCGATACCGTAATTGGAATCATCTCTTTATCTGCAGCAAATGTCTGGTTTTCATTGTTAATACTAAGAGCTGATGTTATAGGAGTAACTTCAATATAAATTGTCTTCCAAATAGTTCTGCGAACGTTGATATCTGCATAGTTATACGGCATTTCGGTCTGAACTAAAATTTGATAAACATATCCCTCGTAGGACATTGCACTTGGAATTCCTGTAATAGTTCCTGTATGTGTCGACTCATCATACGAATAACTCAAACCAGCTGGTAAAGAATTTGAATCGACTGTCAGTTTTGAATGCGAATCATGCTTGATTGTAATAGGTGGAATCTCTGTTCCAATCGATGCTAGGAGACGTGTTTCATTAGAAGTATAAGCATCTGTTGCTTGAGTTCCTGATCCGATTGTCAAGCTCGGACTTAGCCCTGTTACGTTAATGGTATAGGTAGTAGTTGTAGTACGAACAAGCCCATTTGAACCTCTTCTACTAATTGTTGCAATGAGCTCATAGCGACCAACTGCAGTCGGTATCCCTGTAATTTTAGTCCCATCATTACTAATTTTTAGACCAGAATTAGAAAAATTATAGGAATCATTCGCACGATAAGTTACCACTGCATCGTCAGGTACCTCTTGCAATCCAAGAGCAGATACCTTGGATAAGACCGAAACTTCTGTGTTTTCTGGAGGAACGACAAATTCCTTCGGCTTCACAGTTAGACGCACAACAGTCGACTTAACAACATCTCCCTTAACAGCAAGTACTGGAACTTCATACTGCCCTTCATAAAGACCTTTCCCTATAATTTTATTATCAACAAATCGTGTCCCTTTTGGAAGTTTTGTCTTATCAACTTTAATGGTCACACCTTCACTTGGAGTCGTTGTGATGACCATTTCTTTCCAATCTTCACCCTCGGAAATTGTTTGATCTGTATTAGTAACATTAACCGCTAAATCGTCTACTGTATTAGATTCTATCACATAATAAAAATCGGTAAAGGTTTCATGTTTTTTCCCTTCGTCATCTGTAAATGTCACATAAACACGCGCCTTTTGTTGTGACGACGTGTGCTTCAAACCGTAAATAGAAATAGTAGAGTCATTAGGGTTCCCTTCAAAAAAGGCATAACCGCCACTTGATTCCACACGAATTCCTGTTATTTTGGAGTTGTTTTCCATAGAAACTGGAATAGGGGTTGGAACTGTTCCCTCATGCCAATGCTGGTTTGGAATCGGATTAATAGCGTCTACTATCTCAAACTCAAATGTCCGCGGAGCACCAGTCTGATAGTGACCATCATAGGCATTCACTGAAAAAGAATATTTTCCCTTCGCAACTTTAATACCTGATTTTTTGACAACATAGGCTTCTGTCGGATGTCCTTCCGCATCCACCTTATCAGGAACTGCTCTCAATTCAATACCCGATGGAAAATTATCTACTTTTATATATGCATTATCTTTATTGAGAGTTACTTTTCCTAAGATTTGTTCTTCATCAGAAATCGGAAGCGTAACCTTATCAGTAGATTTATCTACATACTCTTCATTAGGTTCAAAAAGAGCATCTGCATTGGTTAACGCATAAGTACGATTATCTGAAGCGTTGGAGTCTGAGCGTTCACTAGAAATAGAATTTTCATAAGTTGTAAAATTCAATGTAATCGTTTTGACTAAGTTCAAGCTATCAGTCATTTGAAATTTCACTGAATAGTTACCTGCTGTTTTAGGCAATTTCGTAAATTGAAGATAATATGGAGTTTTATCCAAGATACCATACATGTTATCTTTCAACAATCCACTTGACAAATCATACCCTGGCATTGTTTGGAAATCTACAGTATTACTGTAAACTCCCTTATCTGGAGCCTTGTCTTTCCTTAAGTCCACCAACTTAACTTCTACTCCATCTGAAGCGGATAACAACCGAAAATCTGTAATAGATAATCCTTGTTTATTATTATTAGCATAATCTGTAGAACGATCCATTAGAGCAAAGATTGGAATCATGGCATAATAACGTTTCGTATCTGCGGTAGCATTTTCAACAGTTTGATTACTAGAATCCATAAAATAACCAAAGGGAGTCGTTGGCATTCTGATTCCATCAATCGTGATGTCTATTTTTGGTCCAGAAGAATCTTTATATAGATCATTCAAATCACTTACTCCTTTATAAATAACCGGAGAAGTTCGAGAAGGATCTGTTATGCTACCATCATATGTAAACTCAGTCCTATCATCTCTATTATTGGGAAAATAAAACAAAGGATTGTCTCTCCCTGAAGTTGCTAACACCATAAATCCAAAGTGAGTTGTTGTCGTAATATTTATAAATCCAGCTACTTTCACTTCAGGATGTGAACGGGATTGGAATCCAACTTCATATTTTCCTCCCATTTCTCTTGTTGGCGTAAGGGTAGCAGTTAACCAGCCACCTTCCAAGTCTAAATTAAAGCCTAAATCCTTTGCCCCTTGGGTCATTTCCAAGTCAGAAGCGTCAATGTTTGAAAAACCAACTTTATACTTTATTTCATAAGTATGCTGAGCATTTCCAGCAAGAGTAATACTTTCTTCACCTAATTTGCCCGGAGTTATCTTTTCTAGTGTTAAGTATGGTTGCCCAGTAACGGCAGGGGAAGGATACTCTACTTTCCTCTTTTGCCTCACCTTTCCCTTATCAGAGTTATGGAGTTTAAAAATAACCTTTACAGGAACCCCTTCTGATAAGGTGATAGTTTGATGGCTTGTTGCATTATCAGAGATACTCCATCCCTTGAGGGATTCATTTCCATCAATGGAAGCTTGAACAGTCACTTCCTTTTTCACAACTGCTTCAAAGGTAGAAACCGTTTCTTCCTTGTCCTCACTATCTAGGACAAGCCCCGTCTTTTCATCAACGTATTCAACTGTATACTTAAGCGTGACAGTACGGTCTGTAGCTTCTGATTTCCCAAATCCCTCTACTTCGTAGACAAAAACATTGTCCTCCCCTTCAACAATTTCTTTTGTAAAGGTTGTTGGATTACCATCTGGAACATAGTAACTTTCTAATTGACTATCATTTGCTAGCTCTCCACCAATTTCTGTAACGATAACTTTTGCTTTTGCTTCAGTAGTTTCTACCGTCTTCGTCTTCGTTACCTCATGAACTACTTGATGAGATTTGCGATCTACATAGCGTACTTTATAGACAATACTTACTGCTCTTTTAGGAGTTGTAAGTTCTTCACTTGCTCTTATTCCTGTTTCTACCCCTGAAGCAGCTGTTTCAGTCGCATTTTCTTCTGGATGAGACGATGTAACAATAAGATGATTTGTTTCAATATCTCGGGTACTTGATTCACTACTCTCCGCCCTATCCAATGGCTTCAAATCAGGAATAGAAGCACTTTCTTCTGCTTGTACAGGAGACATCAGTACCCCCATTAAAACAGCCGGACCCACTAATCCAATCAAAGCCGAATTAGCTCCATATGCCTTATACTTACGGATTGAAAAGATTTCCTTATGTTCTTTTTTCACTACTAGTTCTCCTTTTCTATTTTTTCTACTTTAATACAATTTGATTTATTAAGGCGTGGGAGAAAGATAACCTGTTTTGAATTCTCACAAACATCTTCTGCTCGAGTGATATCTATTTCTATTTGTTCTTTTATTCGAGCAAAGTCCTCAGTCTCCGAGTTTTCAAAAGCCTCTTTATATCGTCTCAAAGTGTCTTGCAATTCTTTAGATAACTCCTCTTTCTGCGCAACAACTCTATTTTTGATTCCGTTTAAAATTTCCATTGATTGATGAAAACGTGCAAATTCATCTGATATTGTTTTATTAGCATTATATAGCAACTCCGTTGCTTCTTGCTTAGCCTCTTCTACTAAACGTTTTGACAATTGTTTCGCATCAATAATAACCTCAGAAATAATCTCCTCTTGAGAGCGAAATCCATGTAGTTGAACATTCAACTCTTCAATCATTTGTGCTTTCCCTTCAAGTTCTTGTTTGAGGCGTTCTTTATCCCCCTCTAAACTGCTAATCACATCATTAACTTCCTTTTTATTATATCCAAAAAGACTTCTTCTTATATTCACCATACTTATTTCCTCTTTTGCAACGCCTGATATATAGTCAGATTTACCACATTTGTATTTCTTTATTCTACTTCACCAAACCGTCATTATTTTCAACTTGAAGTCCAAGTTATTTTTTCATCATTGTTCCTCTCCTCAACTTCCATTGAGCCAAAATATCTATGCACCAAAAACATATAAAATTTATAACATTACATGGTTTCTAACTTATTTTCCGTATGCTATTTTAACGACTATACATTTTTACCTCTTCCTCCCTACTCACCTGAGTACAATCCCATTGAGAAAACATGGGCTCAATCAAAAAGCGCCTCAAAAAGTATTACCAAGTTGCAATACATTTTACGAGACTATTTTATTCTCTTCTTATTTCAATTGACCATGCTCTTTGCTTTAGTTACACAAAGTCTCATATTAATTCTATTACCCCCCCGAAATTGTCAATGATTTTTATGTTAAGTTTTCATTACATTTTCTTTACATAGTCCCTATTTTCCTAAGAGATTAAACCTGACAGCTCAAAAATAATACTGATATAATATAGCGTACTATCCTAGATCCAAGCCGCTATATTTTTAAACAAAGAAAAACCCACCAACCTTAGTTGATGAGTTCTTAATCTATTTTCTAAATTTCCACTGGCTATAAATCCCGAAACCGATAATCCAGATAGCTGATCCAATTGCTCCTACAAATGTAGACTCTTGTAAAAAGAGGGTTACAAAGACAAAGGCAAAGAAGAGCATGGTTAAAGGATTTAGGAAACGATAATGGGGCATGAGATAGCCATCCACCATAAAGTCTGGTGACTTGCGGTATTTAAGGTGAGCCACCATGATTAAGATATAAATGGCAATATAGACACCTGATGATGATGCCGTAATCAAGGCAAAGGCATCCGAAACTCCTGGCAAGACGTTGATAAAGGCTGCTAGGGCAATCAAAATCGCTGAGGCGATGATGGCATTTTGTGGTACGTTGTGACGGGAAAGAGTATCTGCCTTGATAGCCTTTAAGAATGGATTGGGCGAATCATGGGCAATCTGATACAAATGACGACCTGTTGAATAAAGGGTTGAATTAAGAGCAGATGCTGCTGACGTCAAAACGACAAAGTTAATCAAGGCCGCTGCCCACTTGATACCTGCCAATTCAAATACTGTTACAAAAGGAGAATCAGCCGATGCAAGTTCACGCCACGGAATGATAGCCATGATGGCTAAGAGGGCACCACCGTAGAAAAAGGCGATTCGCAAAGGAATTTCCTTAACGGCTTTTGGCAAGACCTGACGTGGATTTTTGGTTTCAGAAGTTGTTACTCCAATAAACTCAATCATTAGATAAGCAAAGAAAACCATCTGAAAGGCCATGACAAAGTTCACTCCACCATTTGGGAAGAGGGAGAAATTATCGGCGATATTGGCCAAACTTGCTACTCCATGTGGTGTCTTAAAGCCTGTCAAGACCATAAAGACCCCTGTTGCAATCATGGCTAAAATAGCCACAATCTTGACCATAGCAAACCAAAACTCAACTTCCCCAAAGAGCTTCACCGCAATCAGATTGACCAAGGCTAGAATGGTTAAAAATCCAATCTCAATCATCCAACTTGGCCAGCTAGGGAACCAAAACTGAACGTAGTGAGAGATGGCTGTAATTTCCGCCATACCGATAAAGACAACGGATAGCCAGTAAGACCAAACTGAGAAATAACCCCAGCCCTTACCCAAATGGCGCGTGATAAAGTTGATAAAGGTATGTTGCTCAGGGTCTTGGTAGAGCATTTCCCCAACCGCACGCATCATGAGGAACATGAAAGCACCAGTAATCATATAAATCAGTACAATGGAAGGACCTGTTAAGCTAATAGAGCGACCCGCTCCCAAAAAGAGTCCTGTTCCGATTGTTCCCGCAATGGCCATAACCTGCACGTGACGATTGGTCAGACCACGTTCCATCTTATTTTTTTTCTTCTTTGAACTCATATCGTCTCCAATTCAATTTAAAATGGAAAAAGGAGTGAGTGAAGCGCATTGCCTCCCCACTCCTTTTTTCTGTTTTTAGGCTGTTTTTTCAACCTTCAAGATTTTTACATCATAGCTACCAACAGGTGTTTCAATGGTTGCTGTATCACCTGTTTTCTTGCCAATCAAGGCTTGTCCAATTGGACTTTCATTTGAAACCTTACCTGCAAAGGCATCCGCACCAGCTGAACCTACGATAATATAAACTTCTTCTTCGTCCTCACCAATTTCTTGGATAGTGACTGTTTTACCAATCGCTACTTCATCTTGAGCAACTGAGTCGCTATTGACGATTTCAGCATAACGGATTTTTGTTTCCAAGCTAGAGATTTGTCCTTCAACAAAGGCTTGTTCATCCTTAGCCGCTTCGTATTCACTGTTTTCAGAAAGGTCACCGTATGAACGGGCAATCTTAATGCGTTCTACCACTTCTGGTCGGCGGACCAATTTCAATTCTTCTAATTCTTTTTCAAGTTTTTCCTTTTCCGCAAGGGTCATAGGATATGTTTTTTCTGCCATTTTTCTCAACTTTCTTCTGATGATATTTTCTAACTAAAATTATGTGAAGCATCACATAATTTTAGTTTGTTTGGTTTAATTTGCTGTTGACATGTTCAGCGACATTACGATCATGCTCCTCCTGAGTAGCAGCATAATAGACCTTACCATCTGTAACATCTGCAACAAAGTAAAGGTTTTCACTCTTAGTCTGATTGATACTTGACTCGATAGCATCCAAGCTTGGACTATCTACTGGACCAGGCATGAGACCAAGATTTGTATAGACATTGTATGGTGAATTAATCGATGTATCAATTCCAGCATCATCAGCAAGACTAATCTTCTGACCAAGTTTTCCTTGGGCATACAAGATGGCAATATTGCTTTGAAGTGGCATACCAAGATTCAAGCGATTGTAGAATACACCTGCAATCAACTTACGGTCTTCCGTCTTAGCACCTTCTTTTTCGACCAGTGAAGCAATGGTCAGCAATTCATTGACCGTCAAATTCTTAGACTTAATTGTACTGTAATGAGGTGCTAAAGTCTTGTCCATGGCTGCCAACATCTCATCAATCAAGCTTTCAATAGTTGTACTGTCCTTGATAGAGTAAGTAGCTGGGAAGAGGAATCCTTCCAAACGGTAACGAACGCCACTTTCCTTTGTAGGCAAGCTTTCAAGTAGACTAGGATATTTAGCAACTTCTTGGCTGATAAAGCTATCATCTTGAACTTTTGCTAGGAAAGCATCCGCTGTCAAAGGCTCTTTGAAGTCACCTTGCAATTGACCTACCGCTTGTGCAATTTGATCAATCGTATAACCTTCTGGAATTGTCAAAGTCGCAAGCGCAGGTTCTTGAGCTTCAGCTGTTCCACCTTTTTGCAATTCATGGATGATATCTTCTGTACTCATACTCTTTTGCAAATTGTAATAGCCAGACTTCAAATCTGAATAATTTTTATATTTTGCATAAAAAGCAAAAATCACTCCGTGTTTAATCAAACCAGACTTTTCAAGAGTTGAACCAATTGTTTGAACATTAGCTCCTTCTGGGATTTGCACTGTCACATATTGTTTAGATGAAGCATCCACAGGCTGTAAAGATGACTGAACATACTGATAACCGAAGTAAGCACCTGCTGAAATCAAGCCTAGGAAAATGAGTAGAGAAATGAAGAAGGCCTTAAATCCTGATTTTTTCTTCTTGGTTGACTTAACCGTCTCACGACGGCTACGACGTGGAGTTGCAGACATTTCTTCTACAGCTTTCTTTTCCTCTACTGGTTTTGAAGTAGGAACTTCTCTTTTTACCTCTCTCTGAGCTTCTGTCTTATAAGAAACAGCTACCCTCGTTGGGATTTCATTAAATTCCTTTTCTACTTTTCTAGGACTAACAGGTCCTGGAGTTGGTCTTGATACTCCCTCCGCTGATGGAGTAGAAGGTCCTTCTTGACTCGGATGACTAGGAGCAAGTGGAGCTTGTCTTACAGCCTCTTCTGCAGGAGAAGAAGGCACATCTTGACTTGGATGACTTGGATGACTTGGAACACCAGGAGTTTCTCTTTTAATCTCATCTGATGGAGAAGCTGGTACATCTTGACTTGGGTGAGTAGGCACGGTAGGAGCTTTTCTCATAATCTCCTCTACAGCTGATAGAGAATCTTCCATTATCTCTTCTATCGACTGGTCATTTTTAGAAGAAAATTGGGGTTTTATTGAAGCTAAATCAACTTCCTCCTGATCTTCTTCATGTTTTTTAACTCGTTCTAAATCTCGTAAAATCTGCTCTTTAAAGCTTAATTTTTCTTCTTCTCTTGACTTTTCACTCAAAAGTTTTTCCTCCTCGTTGACAATCCATAATATTATATCTTAAAAGTCTAGGAAAAGCAACCTATGATGCCTTGTCTTGCCTATTTTTTAGCTTCCCAGACCATATCATACCAAGTTTCCCCTGCAAAGGTTGACTGGGACAAGCCTTCGTTGACAAATCCGTGTTTTTCATAGTAGGCGATGAGATAGTCATGACAGGTTAGGTTAATGCCTTCTCTCTCATCTTCAAGAGCAACTTCTTTCAAGGCTGTTAGCAATTTCTGACCCAGTCCAAGACCCTGTGCTTCCTTGGCAATAGAGAGACAGGTCACAGAGATATAGCCACCAGTCTCATGACTATAGTCTTTTATGTCTTCTGTAAAAGACTGGTCTTGTAGATAGCGGTGAGGGACAACTGGCCCTTCGATATAACCCATAATCCTTCCCTCTCTTTCTGCAACCAGAAAAGAGGTCTGAATTTCTCGCAAATGTGCCTCAAAAACAGAGCGAGGAATGGCTTCTTCAATCGAGAAATTTTCTAGTTCAATCTCAACGATACGATCCAAATCTTCTAATCTTGCTTGTCTGATCTTCATTGTGCCTCCAGATAAAAGGGATTAAACCAAATCATACTAAAACCCTGGCTAGTTGCATAAAGGGAAGTTTCTTCATCGATAAAACCGTTCATTTCAAAGTAGGAAAGCAGCTCAGAAGGACTCTCCAAACGAATCCCTTTGTAATCCAGCTCAACTGCCACCTCTTTCAAAGCAGCAAGAAGAAGCGTTCCCAAGCCCTGTCTCTGATGGTCAGCCTCAATGACTAAAGAATGCACTTTTAGACATTGCGGATTGTCTGACTGGGGACTTGATAAAATATAGCCTAAAAGTTGGTTTTCATCCCTAGCTAGAAGAAAGGTATCCGCACACTTACGGATACTTTCTTCTAAAATATGGGAAGGTTGCTGCTTTTCAGCTGGAAAAGACGAAGTTTGAATCGCCTCTATCTCAGCCAAATCAGGTATACTTGCCTGAATGATCTTAATTGGAATTTCCATGGGAGCATCCTACTGAACATTGCTTGTCAAATTAGACAAGAGACGCTCAAATGAGTATTCATAGGTTTGGATATCTCCTGCTCCCATAAAGACGTAAACAGCATTGTCATGATCAAGGAGTGGTGAAACATTTTCAACAGTGATCACTTGGTGTTTTTTGTTGATTTTTTGGGCTAGGTCTTCTACCTTAACGTCACCATGATCTACTTCACGAGCTGACCCATAAATTTGCGCTAGGTAAACAGCATCTGCTTGGTTCAAAGCGTGAGCAAAATCGTCCAACAAGGCGATGGTTCTTGTAAAGGTATGCGGTTGGAAGACTGCTACAATTTCCTTGCTTGGGTATTTCTGACGAGCCGCATCCAAGGTCGCAATAATTTCTGTTGGATGGTGGGCAAAGTCATCGATAATAACTGTATCATTGACAATTTTCTCAGTGAAACGACGCTTAACACCGGCAAATGTTTTCAAGTGCTCACGCACCAAGTTCAAATCAAATCCTGCTGTGTAAAGAAGACCAATAACGGCTGTCGCATTCATGATATTGTGACGACCAAAGGTTGGAATGTGGAATTGCCCCAAGTCTTGTCCACGGAAATGAACCGTGAAAGTTGACCCAGTTGTAGAACGAAGAAGATCGCTAGCTACAAAGTCATTACCTTCTGCTTCAAAGCCATAATAATAAATCGGAGCATTGGCTGTAATCTTACGCAATTCTGCATCTTCACCATAGACAAAAAGACCCTTGGTAATTTGTTTGGCATAGTCGTTAAAGGCATTGAAAACATCCTCGAGACTTGTGAAATAGTCTGGATGGTCAAAGTCAATGTTGGTGATAATAGAGTATTCTGGGTGGTAAGGCATAAAGTGGCGCTCATATTCGTCAGATTCAAAGACAAAATATTTGGCATTGGCCGAACCACGACCTGTCCCATCCCCAATCAAGAAGCTAGTATCTGTGATGTGAGACAAGACATGAGACAACATACCTGTCGTTGAAGTTTTTCCGTGCGCTCCAGCAACTCCCATGCTAACAAAGTCACGCATAAAGCTACCTAGGAACTCATGGTAACGTTTGTAACTGATGCCATTTTGGTCTGCATAGGCAATTTCGACGTTATTATCTGGACGAAAGGCATTTCCAGCGATAATTTCCATATCACCGGCTAGATTCTTTTCATCAAAAGGAAGAATGGTAATTCCTGCCTGCTCAAGACCACGTTGAGTAAAGTAGTACTTTTCAACATCTGATCCCTGTACCTTATGCCCCATTTGGTGCAACATCAAGGCCAAGGCACTCATCCCTGATCCCTTAATTCCGATAAAATGATATGTCTTTGGCATGTTTTCTCCCCTATTCTGTAATTCTGGTCAGATTCAACTCTTGGGCAACCCGACGTTCTTGTTCTGTTTGTTTACTTTTTTTATTGTAGATTTGGCTCTTCTTTAGAAAATCATAGTTGTTTTTCTTTGGAGCAGGTGCTGACACTTCTTCATTCTTGGTAGGGATAGAATGAACTTCTTCCGCCAAGATGTACTGAGACTGGGTCAATTTTTGGCTATATTTGACAAATTCACCAGGATTTTCCTTTTGGAAAGGAGCTGTCGGTTGATTGTCCTGTCTAACAAGGCCTGATTTAGAATGACGTCTCGCACGGCTGAAATCCTGAGTTAGATAGTTAGCAGAGCGTTTCTTTTTCAAGTCTGCACGCGCTTCTTCACGCGCCACCTCTGCATAGCTCTTTCCTTCTTTTTTTATCCCTAAAGGAGCCTTTTTAGGTTTCTCAACTTGCTTTTCAATCGGTTTGACTGGTGCTTCTTCAGTAATAGGAGCCCACTCCAGATAATTCTTATCACGGTATTCTCCCTTGATATTACTGATCAGATCAGACTCATCGTACAAGTTCATGACTGGCATTTCAGTCAGCATGACCTCGTCATCTGACACCAATGGAAATCGTTCTTGTTTCATTTTCTATTTCCTTTCAACACTTCATTATAGCGTATTGTCTTGATTTTTCAAGTGCTGGCTTCAGAAATTCCCAAAATTTCTCTAATTTCTGCTAGGGTCAGACTGCCACGTGACTCTGTTCCGTCCAATACTTGTGACACCAGATGTTTCTTTTGCTCTTGGAGTTCCTGTATTTTTTCTTCAATGGTTCCCTTGGTCACCAAGCGATAGACCTCAACCGTTTCTTCCTGCCCCATCCGATGGGCACGGCTAATGGCTTGCGCCTCCACCGCAGGATTCCACCAAAGGTCAACCAAAATAACCGTATCAGCACCTGTTAGGTTCAGACCGACACCACCAGCCTTGAGGGAAATCAGAAAGGCATCTCTTTCCCCTTGGTTAAAGGCCTTGGTCATATCTTGTCTTTCCTTGGCTGGGGTTGAACCCGTAATTTTAAAGGAAGTCATGCCCAAGTCTGGCAATTCTTGTTCAATTTTCTCCAACATTCCCTTGAACTGTGAGAAAATCAAGACACGGTGTCCGCCGTCTGCCACCTGTAGCAGCAGGTCTCGGAGACTATCCAGTTTGCCACTGGCACCCTGATAATCCTCCATAAAGAGGGCAGGGGTGTCACAGATTTGACGCAAGCGCATTAAACCAGACAAGATTTCCACACGACTTCGCTGAAATTCCTGATCCGACACTTGAGCCAATCTATCTCTCATCTGTTGCAACTGAGCTAGGTAAATAGCCTTTTGCTGGTCTTCCAGTTCATTCTTATAAACCACTTCAATCAAGTCTGGCAATTCAGTCAGAACTTCTTCTTTCTTGCGCCTCATAACGAAAGGCTTGATAAACTGAGCAACGCGTTCAGCTGGCAATTTCATAAATTCTTTCTTGCTTGGCAGAAGTCCTGGCATGACAATTTGGAAAATGGACCACAGCTCACCCAGATGATTTTCAATAGGAGTCCCTGACAGGGCAAAAACTGACGGCACCACAAATTGTCTCAAGGTCTGGGCAATCTTAGTTTGGGCGTTTTTCATGACCTGAGCCTCATCTAAGAAAAGGAAGTCAAAGGCCATCCCCTGATAAAGCTCACTGTCCTGACGGAAGGTGGTATAGCTAGTCACATAGATTTGATGGCTTTCGGCAAGAATCTCTTCACGACTTGCTTTCAAACCATGAACAACAGCCATATCCAACTGTGGGGCAAATTTCTGAAATTCATCTGCCCAGTTGTAAATCAAACCTGACGGAGCTAAAATCAAAACTCGACTTTCTTTTGTCACCTGACTGGTCAAAAAAGCAATGGTCTGAAGGGTTTTACCAAGTCCCATATCATCAGCTAAAATCCCACCAAAACCATAATAATGGAGCATCTGCAACCAGCCGATTCCCTTTTCCTGATAATCTCGCAAATCAGCCTGAACCTGAGTTGCTTGTCGTGGAAAGTCCTCTGGATGCGTCAAATCGTGAGCCAGATTCTGGAATTCTTGTGAAAAAGAAACACGATCTCGCCCCTCAAAAAGATGAGCTAAACTGTAGGCCAAAGATTTTCGAGCCTGTAAAGAACCATCTTTTAATTCAAATTGTCCTAGTTCCTGTAGATTTTGGCGAATTTTCTTGGTTTCTTCATCGAAAAAGTAGACTTGATTAGACGAATCAATATAAAAATCTTGATTGGCAACCAAGGCCTGCATGGCTTGATCAATTTCCTCTTGGGCAATATCTTGAAAATCAAACTGGATTTCCAAGAGACCTCCCTTGGAAGCAATCTGCACTTGAGGACTTGCTAGACTATAAAGTTCTGCTAACTTGTCTGATAGGTCAACATTTCCGAATTTTTCAAAGACTGGAATGATTTCGTGGAAAAAATGATAGATAGACTCCGCTTTTAAGGCCTGACGCCAAGATTGAAAATCTGCTTCAAAACCTGCCGCCAAACAGACTTGGAAGATTCTTTCTTCTAAATCAGCATCACTCGAAAATGGTAATTCTTCTAACTCTTGTCGGCTAGATACCTGGCTATCTCCATAATCAAACTGAATTTCTAAACGAATCCGATTATCTTCTTCCCTGTCAAAGTAAAAAGAGGGCGCAAAAGTTTTGATTTGTAACCGTTCTGGAGCTGAAACCGTCCCCATCTGGCTAAAGAACGTTAGACAGGAAGCTAACTTATCTCGGTCACTGCTATCAAATTGCAGGTGTTTTTTCCCATGTTGATCCACAGGCAGCGCTTTAATTTCCTTTAGAAGTTGCATCTGCTGGTCTGTTAGAAAATAAACCCGTCCTTTATGGAACAGCACAGCTCCCTGATAAAAGGCATTAACTCTTGGACTCTCTCTGATTTCCATTTCAAAATAATCCGAGTATTCTGTTACTGTAAAGGCAAATAGATTGGCATCAGCATGCATATCCTGAAAAAGCAGAGTCTGATAGCTATCCACTTGATGGTCAAATTGAAAATGCGGCAAGGTCATCAGTAAATTCACACCCTGCTCAAAAAAGGTCAGGGGGAAAAAGAGGTGCCGACCTTGGTTTTGGAAAAAGAGGTCTGGAGCCTGTCCTTCCTCCATCAGCCCTCGCAAGAAAGTCAGAAGTTCTTGACTGGCCTCATCAAAGGCTTCCCAAGAAAGAGACTCTTCATAAGTTTTGCCAATCATATAAGACTTTCTCTGCTCGACAATCCTTAAAAAGAGTGGAATATCCCGAATGACGTAGTATTTTTGGCTATTGATTTGCCCGATTCTCAGGGTCCACAAGATATGATTAGTCCCTGCTTCCACCTGCCCCACAGTCGATAACTCATAGGCTCGGTCTGATTTTGGAGATAAGATTCGGTCCAAAAATTTGCCACCCAAGGTCACCTTGGTTTCAACGGCCTCTTTTTCTTCATGACCTTCTTCCAGACTCTGCAAAATTTCCTGACCACGCTCATCATTTTTTAGAAAATGCTCCAGCGCTGCCAAATGCACACAATAGCCCCTCTTTTGGAAAAAATCGCAGGCACAAAAAACCAAATCATCCTCTAAACTATAGCGCAGTTCTTCTTCTGCAACGCGAGCGTAGAGCCGATTGTTCTTTTCCTTGATGATGTCAACCTTACCAGTTTCATAAAGGGCAACGCCTTCGATACGGACTTTCCCCGGAATCAATTTAGCCATATTTTTACCTTTACCTTATCTTTTTATTATACCATATTTTCCCCTATGAAAATAGCCTTCTAGGATGACTTTTCTCCTAGAAGGCTGGATTTTTAACGTTTAGCAAAAGTCGTCACAATTCGCTGACAAACTTCTTGCAGTAGAGATTTGGGCATGGCTACATTGAGACGGGCATGGAGACTTCCTTCCTCTCCAAAATCCAAACCACGGTTGAGGATAACCTTGGCTTCATTTCTCAAAAGCTCTTGCAATCTTTCATCAGTCAGGTCATAGGCTGAAAAATCAAGCCAAATCAAGTAGGTTCCTTGCGGTTTCATGACCTTGATTTTAGTCTCTTTTCCAAATAAATCCACCACATAATTGATGTGGTCTTCAAAGACTTGCTTAAGTTCCTCTAGCCAATCCTTCCCATAGCGATAGGCAGCTTCTGTCGCCAAATAGCCCAAGCCTGAAATTTCATGCTGATTATTGACCAATTGACGTTTCTGGAAAGCCAGTCGCAACTTAGGATTTTCAATGACTGCATAGGAATTTTTTGTCCCAGCAATATTAAAGGTTTTAGTAGCACTGCTCAAGACGATAGCAAATTCTTTAAAGTCAGGGTTGACGGTATTGAAAGACTGGTGTTTGTGACCAAAGAGGGCCAAATCTTGGTGAATCTCATCTGAAACCAAGAAAACACCGTGTTTTTGGCAGAGTTGGCCAATCTTCTCCAACACTTCTTTTTCCCAAACACGTCCACCAGGATTATGAGGGTTGCAAAGAATATAGAGTTTGACCTCCTCTTCCACCAAATCCTTTTCAAGTCGGTCAAAGTCAATCTCAAACAGACCATCCTTTTCCACCAAAGAATTGGTAATCAATCTACGGTTGTTCAACTTGACACTGCGAGCAAAGGGGGGATAGACAGGTGTGTTAATCAGAACCGCTTCACCTTCTTTTGTAAAGGCTTGAATAGCTGTTGAGATGGCTGGTACCACACCCTCGATAAAGACAAGAGCCTCTTTATCAAAGTGGTAACCGTGTTGTGTAGCTTCCCACTTTTGAACTTCCTTAATTAACTCTTCACTGGCATAGGTATAGCCATAAACCAGTTGATCCGCATAAGTTTGCACGGCTTGGCGGATTTCAGGCAAGACTACAAAGTCCATATCCGCTATCCAAGCTGGTAGGACTTCACTATCCGTTTCCGCCTCTTTCCATTTATAGGTATGGTGCCCTAAACGATTGGGCAGGCTTGTAAAATCATATTTTCCCATCTTTGTCTTATCCTTCCAAGGCTTGGCGCAAATCTGCAATCAAATCCCTAGCATCTTCAATCCCAATCGACAAGCGCAAGAGGTCATCTGTCAAACCATAAGAATGGCGCACTTCTGCTGGAATATCAGCGTGAGTTTGAGTCGTTGGATAAGTAATGAGACTTTCTACCCCACCCAAACTTTCCGCAAACGAGAAGACCTTGAGACTGTTCAAAATATGAGGAATGCGCGTTTCATCGACTACTTTAAAGGAAATCATGCCTCCACGACCAGTATAGAGAACCTCCTTGACTGCTGGAGAATCCTTCAAAAAGGCAACCACTTCTTGGGCGTTAGCTGTTGAACGCTCCATACGAAGAGACAAGGTCTTGAGACCACGAAGCAACTGGTAGCTGTCAAATGGGGACAAGACTGCCCCTGTTGTATTGAGATTGTAAAAAAGCTTCTCGTATAGTTCTACACTATTGGTCACAACCACTCCAGCTAAGACATCATTGTGGCCTGCTAGATACTTGGTTGCTGAATGGAGAACGATATCTGCTCCATCTTCAATCGGACGTTGGTAGATAGGGCTATAGAAGGTATTGTCCACCACCACTTTGGCACCCTTAGCATGAGCTAATTTTGCTAGTTTTTCAATATCAAATTCCAACATCAAGGGATTGGTTGGCGTTTCGATATAGAGAACATCTACGTCCTTTTCTAACTCGGCAATCAACTCTTCTTCTGTATTGGCATAGGTAAAATGGAAACGGCCTTCCTGCTCCACTTGATTGAACCAGCGGAAAGAACCTCCATAAAGGTCACGGACAGCCAAAACCTTACTTCCTACTGGAAAGACGCTAAAGGCCAATACAATAGCTGACATCCCTGAGCTAGTCGCTAGGGCATAGTCTGCTGACTCAATAGCCGCCAAGACTTCTTCCGCCTTACTGCGAGTTGGGTTTTTGGTGCGCGTATAGTCAAACCCAGTAGATTTACCAAACTCTGGATGCTGATAGGTCGTTGAAAAATGAAGCGGTGTCACCAAAGCTCCTGTCGCTTCATCTGACTTGATACCCGCCTGGGCCAAAATTGTGTTAATGTGTAATTCCTTGCTCATACAATACCTCCAAATCTATAGTAACTATTGTACCACTTATTTTCATCAACTCATTTTCTTCTTTTCAAGAGCTAGTTATAGTTTTAAACTATATACTTATACTTCTTCAAACCACGTCAGCGTCGCCTTGTCGTAGGTATATGTTACTGACTTCGTCAGTTCTATCTGCAACCTCAAAACAGTGTTTTGAGCTGACTTCGTCAGTTCTATCTGCAACCTCAAAACAGTGTTTTGAGCTGACTTCGTCAGTCTTATCTACAACCTCAAAACAGTGTTTTGAGCAGCTTGCGGCTAGCTTCCTAGTTTGCTCTTTGATTTTTATTGAGTATTAACTAGTAAAGCTAAAAAGAATCCAGAAAAGCTTCCAGATTCTTTTGTGAAAATGATTGCTAGAGTTTACTTTGACTTAAAGAAATCCTGTTGGGCTAAATAGTCATAATGGTCTTTGTTAAATTGATATTGGCCCACACGCTGACTAATCTGACCAACATCCACAGAAAAAATATAGGCTTCATTTTGATAGTTCCAGTTCAGCCTAACTGTATTCAAGACTGGCTTATAAGTAAAATCTTGAACTTGATTCCAAGGCATCTCTAGGACTTGATTAGAACGATTTTCAGTTATATCACTGATGTCCATCAAGAAAATCCCCTTAGGTGTGAATGCCAGAATTTTAGGCTTCACACTCGACTGAACATAGTAGGAACCACCTATAATGAAAAAATCAATAAAGGATTTCAACCATGTCTTTTTCTTGAAAGCCATCAGAAAATTCTTTTGCCCTTCAATGTGGCAAGTTGAAAGAAATGATTCAATCTGTTTTTCTGTTGCAAACTCCATAATAGCGCCCATGACCTTACCTCCATAACTATTAGTAAATAGGCAGATAAGCACTCTTCGTATAAAAGAAGGACTTATCATTTGTTGCGTTTTATCTTACTTTTACAGTAGATAGCATCCCTCCTATAACATTACCCTAGCATGTGCATACTTCCATTAACGCTGGAAGAGACTTTCGAAAATAGTTTCTCACGTTTTTGTTATATTCATTATAACATAAATTTAATAAACCAATTAAAAAATGTAAGCACTTTTCTTCCAAATTTGCCATCATTCTATTAAAAAACGACAGTTTCCTTCGAAACCATCGTTTTTCTTGAAAAATCCCTATTTCACATGTTTTGCTAATTCTTCTTGGGCCTTTTTATTAGATTCTTCTTTTTCTTTCAACCATTTTTCTTTGGCTTTTTCATATTCGTCTTTTGTAACTGTCTTATCTTGTAATTTGAGGTATTTATATGATTCAACCCCTTTATTACCAGCCAATGAATATGGTGTTGAGAAAGGAACGATTTTTCTCAATGTTGGTGTTCCACCCAGTGAAACATTTGGAATTGCTAGAGAGCTATCTACTAACCAAGCTTGGGCATCTGCATATTTTTCATAACGTTTAGCTGGATCTTGCTCCTTATTGGCTTCTTCCAACATTTGAGTATAGACATCTAGCCCAACAGCCTTGGCCTTATCATTGGCTTCACCTGGTTCTAAACCTAGATTTTGCAACACTCCACCAGAATTAATATTAAAAATATCAAGGTAGCTTGATGGATCTTGATAGTCTGCGCTCCAGCCACCGTTGTAAAGATCATAATCCTTCTGAGCTGCAGTCTGAGCTAAATAGCTTGTATTATCAAAGTCTTCAGTAGAGAGTTGGTGAACATCAATCACAACATTATCTGCCCCCAAGACAGATTCAATTGATTGTTTCATGGAATTGATTCCTTGAATTTCTGCCTTATTGGTCAAATCTACAGTTTTATCTAAGTGGATAGGGAATTGAACTCCTTTAGCTTGGAGTTCTTTCTTAGCTTCAGCAAATTTAGCCTTGGCTTTGTCAGGATTGTAGTATGGATCTTGGGCATCTGCAAAGTTAATTCCTTGCCATTCCTTACCGTAATTAACCATCTTAGAGGCTACTACTTCACCAAAGTCTTTGCCATTGATACTTACGAAGTTTGGAGGAACGACTAGGTTACGCAAAATCTTAGTTGCACCATCCTCTCCTTGGGATTGAGCCCCGTAAGCTGTACGGTCATAGGCAAAGTTAATGGCTTGACGGAAGTTTTTATTAAGAACCGCTTCCTGAGTCGATTTCTTTTCAGCATCACTTGTCTTAGAAGTGAATTTATAAGATTTTCTATCCAGGTTAAAGTTTAAGAAATAAGAAGTGGCATCTTGCAAGCTATAGATGATATTATCCTTATTCTTTTCTTTAATCCCTTCAAAGCTTGAACTATTTGGATAGAGACGAGCGTAGCTATAAGCTCCCTCGACAAAGTTACGAGCTAGTGCATCTTGGTCACTACCATCATAATAGGCCAATTTCACATCATCTACAAAGACATTTTTAGCATCCCAGTAGTTCGGATTTTTCTTGAATTCAATAACAGATTTTGAAACAAAGGATTTCATCAAGAACGGTCCATTGTACAATATGCTAGATGGGTCTACCTTCCCAAAATCATCACCTTTTGATTTCAAGAAATCAGCGTTAACAGGGAAGAGAATGGTTGATGTTGTTTTTGAATTCCAGTAAGATTCTGGTCGTGTCAAGGTATATTGAACAGTTTGGTCATCAATCGCCTTAACACCTACAGTTGAAAAGTCAGTTGTTTTCCCGTTGATATAGTCATCCAAACCAGCAACAGAGTCTTGAACTAGGTACAAGGCTTCTGATTTTTTATCAGCTGCATACTTAAGACCAGTTATAAAATCTTGAGCAGTTACAGGAGCATATTCATCTCCATCTGCAGTATACCATTTAGCATCTTTACGCAGTTTATAGGTATAGGTCAAACCGTCTTGAGAAACACTCCAATCCTCTGCCAAGGATGGAATATAGTTCCCATACTGGTCATTTTCCATAAGACCATCTACCAGATTAGTGATAATATCATTAGTTGTCGCACGGTTTTCTGCTAGATAGTTAAAACTTGACGGATCGCTAGAATAAACATAGTTATATGTTTTTGACCCTGTGCTAGAATTTCCACACGCGCTTAATAAAATACCTGCACTTAAAACGATACCTGCAAGCGTTGCATACTTGGCTTTAGACTTTTTCATCTCCAGAACCTCCTGATTTAAATATTTGTCTTATTATACAACTCATGTTTTATTTAGTCAATAGATTTTTTGAAAAAATTAATCATTACATCTACAAACTATAGAAATTATTCTACAAAATAATAAAAAAGAGAATAATTTAAGCATTCCATGATAGAAATGTTCAAATTATCCCTTTTATTTATAAAAAATTATTGAGAAATTCTTAATTTTGCTCTTAGGCGATTAGCTTGGGCTTGTCCAATCACCTTGTCTAATAGACGGGTACGAAGACTCAAGAATCCGTAAACTCCTCCCCCCATGGCACCGACAAGAGCTACATATAGGAAACTCCACAAACGTCCACTTGGTTGGAAGACAAATCCTAAAATCCACTGCAATGTCCCAACTACTAGAAACATGAAAAGAGTTAACAAACTGATTAAAATGGTTCGTTTCAAAATCACCTTGCGCTTAACACCAGTTACCTTGCAAATGTCCCGATACATCAAAACATTAGGAATGATGAGACCGATGGTTGTTGAAATCAAAGGCCCGTAACTGTGAAAGAGAGCGATGGTGGGAAGTTGCAAGACCAGCTTGGCAATGGAACCATAGATAAAATAGAGAACGGCCTTGCGGTTACGGAACATGGCTTGAAGCATTGGAGACAAAACCATGTACAAGCCTAAAATAGTAGACTGCAAAACTGCAAAGACAAACAAGCCCATAGCCAAACTATCTGGCTTGCCATAGAAGACAGTATAGAGAGGTTCTCCTACCATAACCACTCCAACCGTTGCTGGCAGTAGGAATAAGAAAAGCATGGTAATACTGTCCTGAACGAGACGAGAAGCTGCTCTCAAATCCCCCTTGACATAGTTTTCCGTCAAGAGTGGCAAGCCTACACTACCAATTGAAACCCCAACAGAAATCAAAATCATAGTAATTTTATTAGGATTGGCTGAGAAATAAGAAAACATGACAACCAAGTCTTCATTGCTATAATTGGTAAACCAGCTCATACTATTGATAAAGGTCATCTGGTCCAGAATCTGGAAAAGTTGGATGGCAGAGCCTGTCAAGATAAAAGGAATAGCTTCCTTAATGGTATCGACCAAGAGACGCTTGCTATTAATCTTATCTCCTGTTTCAAGAACTCTTTTTAGTAAACCTTCTTTTGCAAGGAAATAAATCAAAACTGCAAAACTGGCTACCATGCCGACAAAGGCAGCAAAGGTTGATTGGGTAACCGCTGCTAGATAATCTCCTGAACCCATTTTCATAATCATGAAGGTAGCTAGAAGCATCCAGATAACACGAATGACCTGCTCAGCGATTTGACTCATGGCATAAGGTTTGAGATTATTCATCCCTTGGAAGAAGCCTCGGATCACACTCATAGAAGGGAAAATCAAGACCGCCCAAGCCAAGCTCTGCATGATTGGGATCAAGTCTTTACCCACACCCGACAAGTCTGCTAACCAAGGAGCAAAGACATACAAGACTAAAGCAAAGACCAGACCTAGTCCCGTCATAAAGCCTAAAAAGCTCCGAATCAGTGCAAAGCTGTGCTCTTCTTCTCGCATGGTATTGTACTTAGCCACTTGCTTGGCCACCGCAACTGGAATCCCCGCTGTTGAAACCAGCAAGAACCAGGCATAGATATTGTAACCCATGGTAAAGAGACCATTGGCCGTAGCTGCATAAGACCCCATCCAGATATACCAGGGGATAATATAAATAGCCCCAAGCAGGCGACTGATAAAGTTACTAGCCGTTAACCAAGCAGTCCCCCGTAACATCTGGGCCTGCTGGTGATTGTTTTCGTTAGACATAGATTCCTCATTTTATTTTAATCACTAGGAAAAATTCCTCACCTTCCATTATAAACTTTTCCTTGTCACTTGTAAATTTACGACTTTCGGTTTACAATAGAAAGTATGATTAAGATTGAAACCGTATTAGATATATTAAAGAAAGATGGTCTCTTCCGTGAGATTATCGACCAAGGACACTATCACTACAACTATAGCGATGTCGTCTTTGACACCATCTGCTATGACAGCCGCAAGGCCAAAGAGAAGAGCCTCTTTTTCGTCAAGGGCGCTGCCTTTAAGAAAGAATTTCTTCTTTCAGCCATCTCTCAAGGCCTCGGTTGGTATGTGGCTGAAAAGGACTATGAGGTTGGTATTCCTGCCATTATCGTCAGTGATATCAAGAAAGCCATGAGTTTGGTAGCTATGGAATTTTATGACAATCCACAGAAAAAACTTAAACTCCTGGCCTTTACTGGTACTAAGGGTAAGACAACAGCAGCCTACTTCGCCTATAACATTTTATCTCAAGGGCACCGACCTGCAATGTTGTCGACCATGAACACAACTCTAGATGGCAAGACTTTCTTTAAGTCAGCATTGACAACTCCTGAGAGCATTGACCTCTTTGACATGATGAATCAAGCTGTGCAAAATGACCGCACCCACCTCATCATGGAGGTATCTAGTCAAGCCTATCTGGTCAAACGTGTCTATGGTCTCACCTTTGATGTAGGGGTTTTCCTCAATATCAGCCCCGACCATATCGGCCCGATTGAACACCCTAGCTTTGAAGACTACTTCTACCACAAGCGTCTCTTGATGGAAAATAGCCGAGCAGTCATCATTAACAGTGACATGGACCACTTCTCAGTCTTGAAAGAACAGGTAGAAAATCAAGACCATGATTTCTATGGTAGTCAGTCAAGTAACCAAATAGAGAATTCCAAAGCCTTTAGTTTTTCAGCTACGGGTAAACTTGCTGGAGACTATGACATCCAGTTAATTGGGCACTTCAATCAAGAAAATGCAGTTGCAGCCGGACTTGCTTGCCTCCGTCTCGGAGCTAGTCTTGAGGACATCAAAAAAGGAATCGCTACTACCCGTGTTCCTGGTCGTATGGAAGTCCTCACTCAGAAAAATGGAGCCAAGGTTTTCATCGACTATGCCCACAATGGTGACAGTCTCAAAAAACTCATCAATGTGGTTGAGACTCATCAAACAGGAAAGATTGCTCTGGTCTTAGGTTCGACAGGAAACAAGGGAGAAAGCCGTCGTAAGGACTTTGGCCTCCTCCTTAATCAACATCCTGAGATTCAAGTCTTTCTGACTGCTGATGATCCCAACTATGAAGATCCAATGGCCATTGCAGATGAAATTAGTAGCTATATCAATCATCCTGTTGCAAAAATTGCGGATCGACAAGAAGCCATCAAGGCAGCGATGACTATCACAAGTCAAGAATTAGATGCAGTTATTATTGCTGGTAAGGGAGCCGATTGCTACCAAATCGTCCAAGGTAAGAAAGAAGCCTATCCAGGAGATGCAGCCGTCGCAGAAAATTATTTATAAGGATCGTAAAAAAATCAAGGGAAATGCAACCCTTGATTTTTTCTATTTTTATTTAAAAGCGTTTTTCAAACCTTCAACGGCACCTTCTACAGCACCTTTAGCATCTTCAACTACTTCTTTTGCCTTAGCAACTGTCTTTTCTACAGCGCCTTCTGCTTCAGTCTTGCCATCCCCAGTAACTTTACCAAATCCTTCTTTGATAGCGCCTGTTGCTTGTTCCAATTTGTTTTCAAGTGACATATGATTGTCTCCTTTAGTTTATTCCGATATGTGTTACCGGTTACATATAGTTTATACTTAATCCTAAAGAAAGTCAAACAATGTGCTCAGAAACAAAATTTCACGCTAAGTATAAAGTTAATCTTTCCTTATCCAAATCGATAGCCAACTCATACTTTCCATCTTCATTTTGGACAATATAACCTAGGACAACTAAACTGTCCACAAAGATATCACGGCGTTTCTGCATAAGCTGGTCTTTTTTGAGAAATTTCAACAAAAAAGTCGTCATATATTTGAGAGCATACTCAGGATTGACATCTCCCAAAATGTCATAGAGTTCCTGCTGTTTTTCTGTCAAAGGATACTGATGTTTGACCTTGTAGAAATAATTGGACAGGGTCATTTTTGATCTCGCAAAGTCCGTCTTTTCAACTAAAATAGCTGCATTGGTTTGATTTCGTAATTCCGTCTCAAAACTCTGCTCTAACAAGGCTTGATAGGCCGGACTATCTTCGCTGACAAAAATCTCTTGATCCAGTTCGAGACTATCGAGTGATTCAAGCATAGGAAGATTAAGGTAATAACGCTTATTTTCTCGTAGAATCAAACCTGCCTTTATATACTCTTCCATGAGTTTATCGACTGCAACATCTGGAAATTGAGCCTTAATTTCTCGCAAAATCACATCCTCATGCTGGTCTAGATAGCGGATCAATTCTCTAAAAAATGGCTGTCTCGTCAAACGAGATGGATTAAAAATCTGAATCATGAAGATTCCTTTCTTTACATTCTAACAGAGGCGATGCTGCCAACTGACTAGGATTGGTCCCAGCTTGGTTCAAAGGAACAGGCAGACCTAGTTCTCTGTAATACTCTCTCCAAAAATCACTAATCTCCTGCTCCCCATCTCCAAATTTCATGGGAATCGTTTCAAAAATCGGTAGGATTTCTGCCATGTACTGGGAACAGTAGAAACCAGGTCCAGCTGGATAGAAAGAAGCATTGTAGGGTGTTCCTAGATGTTTGCAAGCTTTTTCCTTCACAGACTGGATATCCATTTCTGGGTAGAAATAGAGGTCGTACAAGTGATTGGACTCAAAGAAGTCTACTGGTTCCTGACAGACAACACCATCCTGTCCACTAGCGTGGTAAATCATCCCATCCAAACAAATCGCAACATGGTTATAGTTGCCTGTGGAAGTCTGGATGGCCTGTCCCATATCTGACTCATCTCTCACAAAAATCAAATCGCCATTTTCTAACATGCTTCACTCCTAGAAAAAAAGGAGCCGAAACTCCTTTCGATATAAGTCAAACTAGCCTTTCCTAATTTGAATTAACACTCAAAATCTTAAGCATTAAAGCTTTCAGTCAATTGAGGTACCACTTGTTTCTTACGTGAAACAGCACCAGCAAGGAAGGCATGATTGTTTTCAAGTTTGAAGTTGAAGGCTGCTTCAACCTTGTCCATGTTAGCACCAAGTGCTAGGATTTCTGAGTTTGAGTTGACGATATCTGTAATCATCAAGACAAAGTCAGAATAACCATTTGCTGCGTTAGCGGCTTGCATTGCAGCTTCAATTTCTGCTTGACGTTCCAATACTTCAGCGATGTCAACTGTGTTTACTTGAGCAACACGGACATTATTTCCGTTCAATTCAAAAGTCTTAGCATCGATATCAATCAATTCTTCAGCAGATTTGCTAGCCAAGTTTGTACCAGCTTTCAACATAGCTAAACCATATTCTTCCAAGTTGACACCAGCCAATTCAGCTAATTCAGGAGCAATGACTGTATCTGTTGGGTGTGTTGTTGGTGATTTCAAAAGAAGGGTATCTGAAATCAAACCTGAAAGCATCAAACCAGCAATCTCTTTAGGTACAGCTACACCATGTTCTTTGAACATACGGTAAACGATTGAAGACGCTGAACCAACTGGCTCCAAACGCATGTAGAGTGGGCTTGCAGTTTCAAAGTTAGCCACACGGTGGTGATCTACAACACCATAAACTTCTACTTCAGCGATATCTGATACAGATTGTTGGAATTCATTGTGGTCAGTCAGGATAACTTGCTCTGCTCCTTCTTCTTTGGCAGAAGTGATAACACGCGGTGCTTCTACACCAAAATAGTTCAAGACAAAGGCTGTTTCTTCATTTGGAGTTCCAAGAGCAACAGCTTCCGTATCCAAACCGTATGCTTCTTTTGCAAGGTAGGCAAAGGCTACAGATGACCCGATGGCATCTGAGTCTGGATTTTGGTGACCAAATACTAGAATCTTAGACATGATAATACCTCATTTTATTTATTCTCTTTATTGTAGCATTTTTTTCGCTTTTTGACAAAAGTAAGAGGAGTCAAAGGGCTCCTCACAATTCTTCAAAATAACTGATACTCTTCGAAAATCTCTTCAAACCACGTCAGCTTCGCCTTGCCGTACTCAAGTACTGACTACGGCTAGCTTCCTAGTTTGATCTTTGATTTTCATTGAGTATGAGTAAATTTCTATCTTGATTTTCAGATAAAAATCTTTCCTTCTGTGGCCTCTTCTTACGCTTGAGAAGGGCTTCTGCTGACATGGCTTCTTCCTTACTGGCAAAACCTTGAACATAGATAAGTTTGACTGGCAAGCGTGCTCGTGTGTATTTGGCTCCCTTCCCACTATTGTGGACAGCAAGGCGTCTTCTCACATCAGTCGTATAGCCTGTATAGTAAGATCCATCACGGCACTCCAGCACGTACATATAAGCCTTATGATCCATAATAAATCTCTTCAAGTTCAGGCGTATAAGAGCCATCATCATTGTGAACAATGAGAGGTGGTAATACCTTAAAACCGCTTGTTGAACCATCCTTGATAGCCTCAATCAAAAGCATATTGGCTTCCTTTTCTCTTTTTGGATAAACAAACTGCAGGCGCTTAGGAGCTAGATTATGCCGTTGTAAGCTGTCCAAGATATCTAAAAGTCGATCAGGACGATGAACCATGGCCAAGCGTCCATTGGATTTGAGAATACTCTGGGCACTACGACAGATTTCCTGCAAATTGGTCGTGATTTCATGTCGCGCCAAGAGATAATGTTCACTCTCGTTCAGATTGGAATGAGGATCTACCTTGAAATAGGGCGGATTACACAAAATCATATCCACCTTACTTCCCTGGATGTAAGCAGGCATATTTTTCAAATCATCACAGATGACCTCCATCTGCTCTTCTAAACCATTCAAACGGACAGAGCGTTCAGCCATATCCGCCAAACGCTCCTGAATCTCAACAGCCAAAATCTGTGCCTGAGTCCGAGTGCTAGCAAATAGCCCTACCGCTCCATTTCCAGCGCAAAAATCCACTATCAAGCCCTTCTTAGGAAAACGTGGAAAACGTGACAAGAGAACACTATCCACCGAATAGCTAAAAACCTCTCTATTTTGAATGATTTTAATATCTGTCGAAAAGAGCTGGTTAATGCGCTCTCCTGATTTTAATAATTGTTCTTCTTCCATGGTCCTATTATAGCAAATTTATATTAACATTACAAAAGATAGAAATTTCTAACTAGTGCTTCTGATTCTTCAAATGTTGAAGGGCTTCCTTGGTCCAAATTGGCATCATTCGTTTGAGAGGAGCAAAACCGTAGTTAAAACGGTCGCTTGAAAAGCGTCTCCGTCTCGGAAACTGGTGCTTTTCTTCCTCCAAAGTGCGGATAGAAAGACTAGCTTTCCCTGTAAATTCATCTAAATCCACTACTTGAACTTGAACCTCTTCATCGACTTTCAAGGCTTCTTGGATATTTTCAATAAAGCCTGTCCGAATCTCTGAAATGTGAATCAGCCCCGTATCACCCATCTCTAGCTCAACAAAGGCTCCGTAGGGCTGAATCCCTGTAATACGGCCCTTTAGCTTATCACCGATTTTCATCTTAGTCCTCTATTTCAATTGTTTCAATCACAACATCTTCAACTGGCTTATCCATAGCTCCTGTCTCAACAGCAGCAATGGCATCCAAGACAGCGTAAGAAGCTTCATCAGCTAGCTGACCAAATACAGTGTGACGGCGGTCTAGGTGAGGGGTTCCACCTTGGTTGGCATAGATTTCCGCAATCGGTTCTGGCCAACCACCACGAGCAATTTCTTTTTTAGAATAAGGCAGGTGTTGATTTTGCACGATAAAGAACTGGCTGCCGTTGGTATTTGGACCAGCATTGGCCATGGAAAGAGCACCACGGATATTGTAAAGTTCTTCTGAGAATTCATCCTCAAATGATTCGCCATAGATTGACTCGCCACCCATACCAGTTCCAGTTGGATCTCCACCTTGAATCATAAAGTCCTTGATAATACGGTGGAAAATGACACCATCATAGTAGCCATCTTTTGAAAGTGCAACAAAGTTAGCTACTGTTTTAGGAGCATGTTCAGGGAAGAGCTTAATACGCAAGTCTCCGTGATTAGTCTTAATAGTCGCGATAGGACCTTCTACTGTTTCAATATCTACTTGTGGGAAATGCAATTCTTTTTCTACCATACCAAATCCTTCTAAGGCATCAAAAATGCCATCTTCTTCTAATGTTTTTGTAATATAATCTGCTTTTTCTTTGATGTTATCATGAGAAATTCCCATTGCAACGCTGATTCCAGCATAATCAAAGAGTTCCAAGTCATTCAGGCCATCTCCAAAAACCATGACGTTCTCTGGTTTCAAGCCAAGGTGTTCCACAACCTTTTCCACACCCGTCGCTTTGGAGCCTGAAATCGGCACAATATCAGACGAATGCTCATGCCAACGAACCATGCGAAGTTTGTCAGAGAGACTGTCAGGTAAGTGTAAGTCATCTCCTTTGTCTTCAAAAGTCCACATCTGATAGATGTCTTCTTTCTCATGGAAATCAGGATCCACATCCAAATCGGGGTAAATTGGATTGATAGCCTCACTAATCATATCGGTGCGAGTCGATAATTTGGCGTCATGACTCCCAACCAAGCCATACTCAATTCCTTCTTCCTTAGCCCAAGAGATATACTCCTCAACATCTGACTTCTCGATCTGATGCTGGTAAATGATCTGACCTTTTTTATCTTCAATATAGGCACCATTTAAGGTTACAAAAAAGTCAGGCTTTAGCTCACGAATCTCTGGTACGACACCAAAAATCCCTCGTCCAGAAGCAATACCTGTCAAAATTCCTTTCTCACGTAATTGCTTAAAAACAGTTGGGATTGAAGCTGGAATAAAACCTGTCTTTGAATTCCGCAATGTATCATCAATATCAAAAAAGACAATCTTGATTTTCTTTGCCTTGTATCTTAATTTGGCATCCATCTCACTACCTCTTTCAATCTAACTCTTTCCATTATACCATAAAGTAGCTAAATCCCCTATTTTCAAAAAGTTTCCCGTTTTATTGTAAGTCCTTGGATAAGTATAAAACTAAATCATCATCGTTTTGACAACTTGCACCCATTTCTAGCGGTTTATTTCTATACCAGACACCTGTCCCATCTGGAATATAGCCTCGTTTGATATACAATCTCTGGGCAGGACCATACCCCAAGTGCAAACCTACACCTAGACATACTTTACCAGAAAAACGCTTAACTCCTTGTTCCGCTTTTTCTAAGAGCCTATTGCCTATGCCTTTATTTCTAAATGGTTCAAACACATTGAAATCTGAAAGCTCTGGATAGATTGACGCAAAAGGCCCGTGTTTAGCAGAGGGCAAAATGGTAATGTAGCCCGCTACAGCACCATCAATCTCTGCAACTAAAACTTCTCTCTCCCCACTTTCCTGTTCCAGAAAATATCTAGCCAAAATTTCCTCTCTACCAGGCCAACCTTGATTCATAAATCCATGAGATAAGGATTCAATATCAGACTTAATCATATTTCTAATCGTACAATTCATCTTTGACTTACCCACCTTTACTCTTTCTATTACCATTATAGCACGCCAAGGTCAGAAAAAAACTATCTCGTGAAAAAGACCCAACCGGGTCTTAATTCGCTTTCTTGTTTCCAAGCTCATGAAAAAGAGGTCCACCCGGACCTGAAAAAAAGACCCGTCAGGGTCTTTTCTTTAATCTTCGTTTACGAAAGGCATCAAAGCCATTACGCGAGCGCGTTTGATAGCTGTTGTTACTTTACGTTGGTTTTTAGCTGAAGTTCCTGTTACACGACGAGGAAGGATTTTCCCACGTTCTGAAACGAAACGGCTAAGAAGCTCAGTATCTTTGTAATCAACATATTCAATTTTGTTTGCTGCGATGTAATCAACTTTTTTACGGCGTTTGAATCCGCCACGACGTTGTTGAGCCATGTTTTTTCTCCTTTATAATTTTAGTTGTCCATTAGAATGGTAAATCATCATCTGAAATATCCAATGGATTTGTTGCTCCAAATGGATTTTCATCACGTGAAAAGTCTGGTACTGAATTTGTAGACGCTGAATAGTTTGCAGTTGGGGCAGAGTAAGCTCCACCTGTATGACCTTCACGCACACTACGGCTTTCCAACATTTGGAAATTCTCAGCCACGACCTCTGTCACGTAGACACGTTGTCCTTGCTGGTTATCGTAACTACGAGTCTGTATACGACCTGTCACCCCGATAAGTGAGCCTTTTTTAGCCCAGTTAGCAAGGTTTTCAGCCTGTTGGCGCCACATAACGACATTGATAAAATCAGCCTCACGTTCGCCATTTTGACTCTTAAATGTACGGTTTACTGCAAGAGTAAAAGTCGCAACTGCTACATTTGATGGGGTATAACGCAACTCAGCGTCACGTGTCATACGCCCTACAAGTACAACATTGTTAATCATAGTTTACCTTCTTACGCGTCAGTTTTGACGATCATGTGACGAAGAATGTCAGCGTTGATTTTTGAAAGACGGTCAAACTCTTTAAGAGCTGCGTCGTCGTTTGCTTCAACGTTAACGATGTGGTAAAGTCCTTCACGGAAATCTTTGATTTCGTATGCAAGACGGCGTTTTTCCCAAGATTTTGATTCAACAACAGTTGCACCGTTGTCAGTCAAAATAGAGTCAAAACGTGCTACCAAAGCGTTTTTAGCTTCTTCTTCAATGTTTGGACGAATGATATAAAGAATTTCGTATTTAGCCATTGATATGTTCCTCCTTTTGGTCTAATGACCCCAAGACTTTGCAAGGGGTAAGTGAGGTTCGCTCACAATAAACTATTATACTAGAAAATATTTTTTTACGCAAGTAAAAACACCGAAATAAAAAAAAGAAGATGATGAATCATCTTCTCAAAAACTATAAGTTTTTAGTCTTCTTTTTTCTTGCGTGCCACAAGACCAAATCCACTAAGGGCTCCAAGAAGTCCAAGTGCTGCTAGGCCTGCATGGGCTTCTGTACCTGTGTTAGGCAATTCTTTTTGACCTTCAACATATGCTGGTTGTTTTGGTTCAACCGGTGTTGGAGTTGGCATCTCAACTTTGCGGAAGATATGTCTGATATTTCCATTTGAATCTGTCACAGTCTTCACATATTCGTAACCTGGAATTGTTCCTGGTTCTTTAGAACCTGGTTCAGTTGGTTTCAATGGATTTCCATTCTCATCAGTCCAAGTAGTTGTATTTTGCTTACCTGGATTTGGTTGAGGAACAGGTGAAGGTGTTGGAGCTGGTGGTGTTACTTTTTCGTAAACATGTTCGATGTC